>CAZHRJ010000184.1:0-4806 GCA_964534765.1 uncultured bacterium | reverse complement strand
AACGCGGGCTATGACACGGTCTACTTTACGCTCGCTTCCAGCAAACCCAAAACCACCCTCCGGATCGAGCAGAACTCCTTTGAACTGCGCATCTACGGTATCGCCGACGTCACTCAGCCGTCGACCTACACCCGGCGCACCCGGATTACCTCGGTCAAGGTCAGCGTCCTGGCCGATAATCTCTTTGATCTGCCCGCCATGGTGGCTGGTGACGGACTCGACAACGATCGCGACGGGATCATCGACGAAGAGGGAGCGGAAGCGCTGGGATTGAATGATGATTTCACCAACGCATCCACCGGCCTCCAGGGCGATTTCTGGAGCGACGATCCGTCCGGTGTATCGTTCCGATATAACCTGGGCGGCGATGAGGTTTTTCTGCCGCATCTGGGCGACACGGATCCGTTCAAGTTTAACGGCGCCAATGACGTGCGGACCGACGGTGATACCGATGGCATTCAGGCGCCGCCCGGATCACGGATTTTCCGGTTGATCGACGAGGACATGACGGACGACTCCGACAACGACACCCAGTACTGGGTCTTCCATTACACCGCCGCCGAAAGCTATCCGCTGCCTCTTAAGATCAAAATCTTCGACAACGCCAATAATGTCCTCTCGTTTGAGACCACTCTCGTGGCGCCGACTCAGAAAGAGTTCATCCAGCGCGAGTCCCTGTCCGCCCGGATTAATGTGCCGATCGACCGGACCCTCGTCAACCAGGCCACCCTTCTGGTCGGCGGGTTCGCGCAGGATACGGCAACCGCTCCGAACGAGGTCTTCAAAGTCCGCGTCGGCTGGAGAAAACCGGCGGATACGACCTTCACCTATTACGACGCCGACGGCAGCCAGATTTGGAGCCGGGTGTTCACCCTTGACCAAAAGGGCGTCCATACCTTCGTATCCATCCCGATCGACCGATTCGGATTCATCGGCATCGCGCAGGATACCGTCAAGGTCACGTACGATACGGGTGTATCGGATGTGGTGCCGCCGATCGTGACCAATATCTCGGTCGCGCCGAATCCATTCAGCCCGAATAATGACGGCATCAATGACTTCACGATTGTTTCCTTTACGTTGAACGAAATCTCAAACTGCACCGTCTTCATCAAACCCCGAGATCCTTCAATCCTGCGGATACCGGCCGGACTCGATACTACCCCACTGGGACCCGATTCTGCGCCTTACAAGCAGTTCCTTGTCGGCGTCAACAGCTTCCAGTTCAACGGTGTCGGATTCCCTGAAGGCGATTATCTCTTCGAAATCCGTGCGATTGATGCCGCCGGCAACCTCGCGGTCGCACAGAGCGCCAATGTCCGCATCGACGTCACACCTCCGCAGATCACCGGCATCACCGTCTTCCCCAACCCGATCAATCCATCCGGGTTGAACGACAAGGCGACCATGACCTTCGAGGTCCAGAATGTCGGGCTGGCTGAATTCATTGGCAATATCTTCTACGATTGGACCGCATTCACCGGCAGCTCCAACCAGAGTGGACTCTTCAACGGCCAGGGATTCGTCGTCGGCCAGGGGCCTTTCACCTTCGTCGGCCCGTCGGACCTTCTCATTGTCCCGCTCGAACGCATCGAGAATGACATTTCGATCGTCGTCAAGGGAACCGATGAATTCGGCAACCAAATTACCTCCAGCCCGGTCCGCGTCGCCGATGGCACACTCGCCGGGACCATCTTTACGGTCGGCCGATTCTTCAAGAGCGTGTCGGATGTCATCTTCACGATTACCGACAAGGCCGGCGACGAGTCGGGCAAGGATCTGTTCGAACTCCGCACCAAAGTCGGAAACGCCCAGGTCCTGGTTGAGAACGCCGCCGGCGGCAACGTCGCCACCCTTCAGATATCGCCCGCATTCAAGGGCAACGGCAACTACTCGGCGACCTGGTCTCCGGACGGCAGTTTGAGTGACGGGAATTACAAGTTCCGCATGCGCGTGATCGACAACGCCGGCAACCTGGCGGAACGATTTGCCGAAATCAGCATCGACAAATCCGAACTCACCATTTCTAACCTCCGCGTCTCCAATGACACGATCATTCTCGGCAGCCTGTCTCAGGGCAGGGTCGATTTCAGCTACTCGCTATCGAAAGAGGCCCAGGTGACCATCCGGGTCACCCTTCCGCCCTATGACACGCAGGTCAAAACCATTCAGTCCGCTACTCTCCAGGCGGCAACGTCCAACTCCAAGTCCTGGGCCGCCGACGACGATAACGGCAGCACGGTCCCCGTCGGACTCTATGAAATCTCCGTCTTCGCCTTCGATCCCAAGAGCAACAAGTCCGCTCAGGCGTCGGTCTTCGTCAATGTCATTTCGCCGTCTCTCATACTCGATCAACTCCCGCCGCTCACGTCCATCCAGCAGCCGCAGAGCGGCCAGATCTATGGCGCCTCCGACAGCGTCATCACCATCACCGGCGCGTCCGTCGACGCCGGTAACCCCAAGTGGGATACCGTCGTCAGCATCGCGCTCAAATTCTTCCGGACTGATTTTGGATCCGATATCCCGGTTTTGGTCAACGGCAGCTCCGTGTCCAACCAGGTTACCCTGACCTGGGGCAAGGATTTCACCGGATACACCTGGAGCACCAAGGTCTCATTTTCGATCCAGGCCCAGGAAGCGACCATCAAGGTCGTCGCCATTGCCCGCGATGATTCCGGCAACGTCGAAATCGCCGGCCTCTTGAACACTCGCTCCTTCAAACTCGACCTCTTGAATTTCGCCACGGTGTCCATCATCTCCCCGGACCCGAACCTCGGTCCCTTCAAGACTCAGGCGCAGACCATCAATATCACGGCTGTCGCTACCACCGGCAGCGACCTGCCGATCGTCAGCATGAAACTCTTCCGAAACGGCGTCCAGATCATCGAGTCACCCATTACCGGCGGGTCCGTCACGTTCTCCAATGTCACGCTGGGTTCATCCAGCACCGATACGTTCTCCGTGGTCGGAATCGACTCCAAGGGCAACCTCACCGCGCCCTCCACTCAGCTGATCATCCTCAAACAGGGCGCATCCATGCGGCTCACCTGTCCGGACGCCGGGAACGAGCCTACGTTTAATCCGGTGCATTGCGCCGATGACAAAGTCGCATTCGCGATTCCGCCGGGCGTGACGGGCGCGAAATTGAAGGTTTACGGCATCGGCGGGCAGACCATGGCCAACATCCAACAGTCGGGCGACCAGCTGATTTGGGACGGAAAGAAAGACGATGGACAGGTTGTGAAGAACGGTGTGTACCTGATGCGTCTGGAAGTCAACGGCAAAGTCCAGGTCGTTCCGATTGCCGTGGTGAAATAGACATGCAAACCTCCCGAATAATCCATGACGGTTCGTTGACTTCGGGCGCCCGCGCGTACAGAATAGAGGACTGGAGGTCGGTCCGCATGAATCGATTGCTTGGTCACTATTCACCGCATCGGCGCGGAGCCGATACGGAGGGGACGCGGAGGGTTTTTTGCGTCTTTAACCTCCAGATATTCTCTGCGTCATCTCTGCGTCATCTCTGCGTCTCTGCGGTAATTTTTTATTTTCTTCACTGGTGTCTCCTGCCTTCCCGTCCGGCGCATGCCCTTGGCGGTTACGACGAGTATTTCGGCGTCACGCCGATTGCCATGGGCGACGCCTACGCCGGCGCCTATGGCGACATCGCGTCCGTGAACTGGAACCCCGCCGGCATCGGCGCCGCCGACAGATTCCAATTCTCGTCCCTCTATACGGATCTCTACGGGATCGACCTCATCAAACAGACCAACCTTGGGTTTATCGTTCCCTGGGGAAAAACGGTTCATGGACTTTCCTATTCCACCAATACCCTGACTTTCGATTTCGCCGCCGCCGGCCTTTTCGCCAGTCTGGGAACCCTCAAGTACCGGGAAACCGCCATGGCCTACAGCATCGCCCGGTCGTTTATCTCCAGAAATTTTTACATCGGCGCCAACTGGAAATACTATGACATCAGCTCCAATCTCGACGCCGCGGCCGGGCAGGCCACCGGGTATGGTCTGGACGTCGGCGCCCTCTGGCGTGTCACTCAGAGCCTTGCCATGGGACTGTCCATTAAAAATTTGATGGGCCAGACCGAATGGAAGACGGGCCTCAAGGAGGATCTCCTGATGATTTACCGGCTAGGGATGCAGTACGAATTTTCCGACAAGGGCAAGCTGTTGATTGATCTGACAGGGGACGATGTTGACAGCCTTCACTTCGCGAATGTCGGCGGTGAGATGTGGGTCTGGAAATCCTATCGCCTGGATGAGGGCGCCACCGGGTCATCGGCCCGCGACCGATACTTTAAATATCTCCAAACCCGCCGCGCGCCGACGCTCTACGGCCTGGCCCTGCGGGGAGGGGTCCGGCAGGATTTTGCGGACAAGCTCACCAATTTTTCCACCGGCGCCGGCCTGCGTTTTGGCCCCCTGCGATTTGATTATGCGCTTCGTTTCGACGACGCCGATATCGGTAATACCAGCTTTACGTCGCTCGCCTTTGAACTCGGCGGCCCCAAGGCCGCGGCGCCGGTCTACTCCAAATTTTTCTCGCCTTCCTCGGCTCCGCCCGATGTGGAAGCCCTGTCCTACGAGCAGAAACTTTCCATCTCAGACGTCCCGACATCGACCAAAGTCGCCGTCGCCAATTTTGTCAATCTGACCGACCGGCCGGACATGGCGTGGTTGGAACTGGGTCTGGCCGACATGGTCTACAACGAGTTGCTCCAGCGCTGGGAGATGATCGACCGGGTGGAGGTGGCCCAGAAAATCGGCAGTCAGCAAGTCACAACCAACTCCG
>CAZHRJ010000183.1:0-4839 GCA_964534765.1 uncultured bacterium | reverse complement strand
GGCCGCCGGCCATGGATGGCCAAGTGCCGGTTCCGACAGGGATGTCAAGGAACCGGCCGCCATTGCCGCCATGTCCGTCCCGCCGGCCGTCCGGGGTATCCGCCGGTTGGACGGGAAACCCCGGCGCGGCGATCACGTTGAATTTGAATGGATGGATTTTCGGTTTTCTTTATCCTGGAATCGGGCGCGCTCCCGATTGAACATCTCCTGTCTTGACGGCCCATTCTCCAACCCCGAGATCATCTTCGATCTGGTTCAGGGCGTTTCAAAAAACAGAGACGCCGGGAAACTCCATTTCTTTGCGAGCGATCACCTGCCGCTGGCCGGCGGCCGGAATTTGGACATCCCTGTCAATTCCGGCACTGGGCCATCCATGGCCGGCGGGTTTCGGCAATCGTTGGATGTTCCGCCCAAAACGTCCCGGCTTCGGCTTCGGTTGAAACATCCCACGGGAGCGACAGTGGAGGGCCGAATTTGTCTCCGGTAATTAACACACAATACGGCGACTGCACCCTCATTTCGACGCTGGGGTTGTCGCCGGCCGTTGTGACGGAAGCCATCGACGCGTTGAGAGCGGACGGACTTCATCCGCGGCAAATATATCTGGTGACGACGAACCACCCGGATATCCATCGCGTGTGTCTGCCGCTGATCAGACGGGAATTAAAACGATATCGGCCCAAGTCCCGCCTGTATGTCATCCGGTTTCCATTTGAAGACATCGTAACGGAGGATGACCACATTCGATTTATGAAAGTTTCCTCCGCCAAACTTGCCGCCATCCGAAGGTCGGCCGCGCCCATGATTGTGTCGATCGCCGGCGGGCGCAAAACAATGTCGATCCTGCTGGCGTTGACGGCGCAGGCGATCGGCGCCGACCGGATCATCCACCTGGCGGCCGATCCGTCGGCGGAAATGCGCTCACGCCGGGCTCTGGCCCATCCGGAGGCATGGATGCCATCGTACTTTTCGGCGGCCATGGATGGCCGCGGGTCGAAAAGTGCGGGTAAAACCGACACTGACAAGCTCATGCATCCCTCCGGAATAAAACTTGTTTCACTGCCTGCCGTATCCCTGCCGCTGATTATTTCTCCCATTCGGGCGTGGATGGCTGATCCGTCGCGCCGCCCCTCCTCGGCGGACATTCAGACGGCCGTTAAACTGGGTCTCATTCATGTGGATGCCTCCGGCACTCTCCATTTGACGGACAACGGCAAATCGTTGTTGAACCTGTCCATACCGGCCGCCGCGAAAAAGGCGGCGTTGCCCGGGTTCGGCGCGGAGGAACGTTTGGCTCGAATGCATCAGCGCGGCCAGATTTCCGTAATGGATCCTCTCACCCCGCGGTCCCATGTCGTGTCGTCCTCATTGAAGATCCCGTCCGGCCTCGTTCAACGCTCCCTGGAACGTCTTGCCCATGCGACGCGGGACGTGAACGCCACTTTGCGGATATGCGCCGAAGCCGGGATGTATCTTTCGCGTCTCTTGAACATCCAATCCGGTCCGCGCGCCGGCGGCCGGAATCTTGACATCCCTGTCGATTCCGGCACTAGGCCATCCATGGCCGGCGAGACGTCTCCCATGCGTTTTTTTGTCGACCAAGAATCCGACGCGGTCCCTCTCGAGTGGGCATTTGAATCGGGCCGCTGGCTTGCCCTCTGCCGGCCCATTGGCCGGACGTTGATCGTCCCGGAGGCGTCTGCCGGCCCGCGTCGAAATCCGGTGAAACAGCGGGAACTCCTGTCGCTGGGCGTTTTTGCGCCGCCATGGGAATTGACGTCGCCTCAATTGATCCACAACGAGGCCCGCCTGATCGCCGATACTCTCCGGGCAAGGCGCATTCGCGTCTCTTACTTCAGCCAATTCCCGTCCCCGTCGGCGCTGTCCGAATGGGCGGCGCGGCATGATGCCATTCATTTTTGCGGCCACGCGAGAATCGAAAAAAATACGGTGTGGATTCCCTACAAATCCGGCCGGATGACGTCGGTTTCCTCGTTGTTCTCCGGCCCGCGTCAAAAGCTTCTTTTCTTTTTTAACGCCTGTTCCAAAAATTCAGTTCCCATAAAACTGCTGAACGCCGTGGACGCCATCGTTCCCATGGGCGATATCCCCGAACCTTCGGCTTCCGCCTTTGCGGTCGAATTTTACCGTCAATTATCGAATGGTCTGTCCGTCGGCGCGTCCGTGTGGCGCGCCCGATATGCGCTCTTTCGGCGGCGCATCCCGACGTGGCTGCTCTATAAATGGTACGGCCCGGGCGGCGGGTTGTTTCAATGAAAAATGAAAAATGTAAAACGGGGAACGTAAAACGGATGCGGGAGGGCCTGTGAATCCGTTTTACATTTCTCATTCCCCATTTTACATTTTACATTGAATCCAAAATCGGAAAGAGGTGACTCATGGTATCGACGACTGAAATAGAAACAAAAGGATCCCAGGATACCCTGCGAGGCGCGATTCTGCTTCAGGAAATTTTGTGCGCGCTCTCTTCGACGCCTTACGCCAAAACGCAGGGCATCGTCCACTTGGACGAGCTGATCAAATTCCTGTCGACGGCCGCGCCGGACAATCTGAAAAAATTCCTGGCCGGCCTCCCCGCGGCCAAAGATGCGGGAGAGTCTGTCTATCAGTCCGCCCTCAAAGCGGCGCTCGGCGTTGACAAATCGCCGCCGGCCGGCCGAACTCTCAAATCCATTTTCAAAGACATCACTCTGCCCAAATTGCCGCCCCAGCCCATCAACCCGCAAAATCACGCGATTCCCTTCCTCACGCCCCAGGGTCCATGGGCGATATTCGATCATGCCGCGGCGGACGGCTACCGCTCCAGAGTTTATCATCCCGCGGAGCTTTTCCCCGCGCCCGGCTCGCCGGCCGAGGCCGACAACCTGATAGCCAAGTTCCTGGCGGATTGGAAGTCCGTCAGCGTCGACGATTCCACACGATGGCTCAACCGGACTCTGGCTCTGACGCTCCGGTATCTGTGGTGTTTTTCCGCGTCGGCCGATTTGCCGGCGATTTCGTTTTACGACCGCGTCAAAATCGTCCTCGCCGTCTCGTCGGCCTTGGGCACTGGGCACCAGGCACCCGGCACTGGGCACCAGGCACTTTTGTTGGCCGGCGGCGACATCTCCGGCATTCAGGCGTATTTGTTCAATATTTCGGATCCGGCCGGCACGCACATCGCCGAACGCCTGCGTGCCCGTTCGTTCTATCTTGCCAAAATCACGGACCTGTATCTCTTTCGTCTTCTGGATCAACTCGATCTGCCCTCCTGCAACGTCATTTTCAACGGCGGCGGCCGGTTCATCGTTCTTTTGCCCAATACCCAAGAGGTCAATTCGTATTTGCACGATACCCAGATTGCCGTGAACCTCGACATGCTCCGGCAAACCATCGGCGATCTGGCTTTCAATTTGGGCGTTCTTCCCGTGGATTCCGCCGACTTGTCGCCGCAATCTTTTCCCCGCGCGCTCACGCGTCTTCATGCGCACGTCGAACGCGAAAAGACCCAGCGGTTCCGGTCGCTTCTTCGGTCGGACAAGGGCTGGCAGCCGGAAAATTTCGTCGTGACGGACGAGATGTACAGGAAATACGAAAAAGGTCTCTGCTCGTACTGCGAAAAACTGCCGGTGGAAAAAGAGGGCGGGGACGACTGCGCCGCCTGCTACAACGACGGCAAAAACGGCGAACGGCTTTTGCAGACCGTCCGGGTCATGTATCAGCGCGGAGACGGGGATTTGTATCTGTTCGACTCCATCGAATCCCGCGTCAGCATTCGATTGATGTCTGAAAAACACCCGGAAGGAGTTGTCCTCAATCCCACCCCGGATGAACCGCTCGCCGCCTACGACGGATTTGTCTACATGAACAACTACGTCCCGATGGCAAGCGAGCAAATCTGCGGCGCCTGCCCCTCGGCCGCCAAAAACGCCTGCGCGTGCCTTGCGGCCCTTCGCGCAAATCCCAATGTCCAATATGCCCTGCCGACTGAATGTCTGACCAAACTCGGATACGCCCGGCATTTCGCCGACCCCGCCGGTCCTCGCTCCTATCCCTATCTGGGCTACTTCAAGGCCGACGTCGACCGGCTGGGCACTCTCTTTTCATCGGGCTTTCGCGCCGGCGGCCGGAATCTTGACATCCCTGTCGATTCCGGCACTAGGCCATCCATGGCCGGCGGTGGGATCACCGGCTACGCCACCCTGTCCCGCCTGATCGATACTTTTTTCGGCGGTTACACCCGCGAAATGCAGCTTCGGGGCGCCGTCCGGTTCGGCGCCTATGAAGTCGATCTTTCCAAAATCTATACGGTCTACGCCGGCGGCGATGATCTTCTTTTCGTCGGCGCGTGGGATTCCGTCATTGTCTTCGGGTATCTGCTCTATCTGGAATTCCGCCGGTTTGGCTGTTTCAACCCCAACGTCACGCTGTCCGCCGGAATCGAAGTGACTTCGCCCAAGACGGCGGTTTCGACGGCGACCGAATTGGCCGAGGAACATCTGGAGAAAGCCAAAAACAGCGGCCGAAACTGCCTGTCGGTCTTCGGCTCGACGTTCTCCTGGGAACAGTTCCCGGCTCTGTTTCAGTATGCCCAATTCTTCGATCTCGAACTGAAACGCAACAAAAAGAACGAGCGCGGCGCGAGGATCAGCAATTATGTCCTCTCGCGGCTCGGCCAGTACGCGCGCCAGGCGGAAGCTTTCTATTCGGGCAAGGACGCCACGGGAGTGATTTTTGTGTCACGGCTGATGAAAGACATTACGAATTCCATCGCGCAAAGGGATTTCCGGGGCAATGTCACCAACCCGGAGGTCGTCGAACCGGTCAAGTATCTGCTGC
>CAZHRJ010000182.1:0-4882 GCA_964534765.1 uncultured bacterium | reverse complement strand
TACGAGGACGACGTCCAGCCCGAACTCGATCGCATCGTCCGAGAGCGCGTGGATACGCTTTGGGACATGGGTATCACCGGCGCCGATCTTGTCATCGCCGCCGTCGGCGCAGGCCTTCGGGCGTTCACGCGGTTTGCCCGAGTCGAATATGCCAACGGCGAAGAAGTCCCTGCTGAAAAGTTTTTGGCTGAAGTCGAGGGTGTGGTGCTTGAGACGCTTCTTGAAAAAATATTCGGCATTGCGCGTTCCGGCGTGGCAGGGGTAGACGGGCCGAGCCGCTTTTACGTCCTCTGGCGCTACACGTACAAAGCGGCCGAACTCGATGCCGGCGAGGCCATCGTTTTCACGTATGGCCTTCAGGTCGAACTCGATGGCCGGCACGGCCTGTCCGCCGGAAGCCGGGCATTGGTCGAGAAGAAAAAAGGAAAATATCGGTTACACGATTTTGCCGATCGCGGCGCCGACGAAAAACTTGGCCTGCCCGATGCGGCTGGACAGCCCGCGCCGCTGATCGATGTCCTCCACCGCATTCTCTGGCTTGTCGAACACCAGCCCCGCGCTCTCGCCAAATTCCTCGATGACGCCAAACCTGACCGCGAGCGCCTCCGCCTTATCGCCCAGGCCCTCGCCGGGCCCGGACTCAAAGGCAAATCCGAGGGCGACGCCAAAGCCCTCGTCACCACCACCGCCGCCGAGCAATCCGCCCTCGGCAAACTCCTCGCCAACTGGCGCTCCCTTATCGACCAGCCGCTCGCCGCGCGCGAGGAGAGCCTGCTGGCGCGGGTGAAGTAAATGGACGAAGAAAAGGAGTCCGGGTCCGCGCCGCCGCGAGCGAAAGGGATTTTGTTCACCATTGGCCATTCCAATCATTCCCCGGAAGTCTTTCTGGACCTGCTCAGATCGAACGGGATCGAGATTCTTGTGGATGTGCGCTCAAGCCCATATTCAGGGTATACGCCGCACTTCAACGGAGAAGAACTGAAACCTGCGCTGAAAACCGCGGGAATCGAATATCTGTTCTTTGGAAAAGAGCTTGGAGGCCGGCCGCCGGAAGAACGGTACTACGATTCGGAAGGCCATGTCCTCTATTCGAAACTCGCGAAGACGGCGGATTTTCAAAAGGCGGTTGATCGGTTAAAGACTGGAATTTCCAAATACCGTGTGGCCATCCTGTGCGGCGAAGAAGATCCTTCCGAATGCCATCGCCGGCTTCTGGTGGGCCGGGTGATGGACGCCGGGGGGGCCGAAGTCCGCCATATTCGGGGTGACGGACGCGTTCAGACGGAAGGCGAATTGAAAAGACTTGAAAGAGAACGCAGGGGGAATGTTGGCCAAGATGAACTCTTCCCCGAATCGGAGGACCGAACATGGAGATCTATACGATCGGTTTTACAAAAAAGTCGGCCGGCGAGTTCTTCGGAACTCTGAAACGGGCGGGTGTCCGACGCCTCATCGATATTCGGCTGAACAATACGTCTCATCTGGCCGGATTCACAAAGCAGGCCGATCTGCCTTTTTTTCTCAAAGAACTGTGCGGGATCGAATATGTCCATGCGCCGCTCCTTGCCCCCACACAGGACATCCTTGACTCCTTCAAAAAACGAAAAGGGTCATGGAAAGAGTACGAGCGGGATTTCATCAATCTCATGATTGAGCGTCGGATCGAGGAAAAACTCAAGCCCGATTTTTTCGCCGGCCCCGCCGTTCTGCTTTGCAGTGAACCCACAGCCGAACATTGCCACCGCCGCCTGGTTCTCGAATATCTCGGCAACAAGTGGGGACATATGGATATGGTTCATCTCTAATTCACATGATCATCGTCATCAATCACCTCACTCGGATGCGTCCCGGCGCCATTTGCGTGGCCGGTATGGACGCCGAATATCGTCATGTTCGCCCTGTCCTCAAACGCGGTCAATGGTCGACTGCTTCTCTTCGCAAAAACGGCGGTGTTTTCGATGTCGGTTCTGTGGTCGAACTTTTGAATCCAAAATCGGTCGGATCACCTCCTGAAATGGAAGATCGAGAGACCGAGATCGCCGAAGTTCGCTTCCTGAGAGATACGTCTCCGGGCAAGTTGTGGAAGGCGCTTAAAGTCGCGGCGCGTCCAACGTCGACGGCGATTTTTGGAGATGCCCTGACGCGGAGATTCACATCAGACGGGTTGGGCGCGACAATGGATGTCGGCAAGGGCCGTGCATCTTTGGGTTGTCTGAGCGTAACGTCGCCGGTCTCCATCCGAGTCAAGCAATACGAAGAACCGAAGGCCCGCATTCAATTTTCCGACGGCCAATTCGCGTATGATCTGATGCTGACCGACGCAAGATTTTATGAGCCTGACAAATGGACATTGCGTCAGGCGATTGTGCATCAAGTCAATGAGCGTTTGCAGAACCGAAAGGTTGAGGTCATTCTGAGCGTCGGGTTGACCCGTCCATTCAAACGAAAGACTGACAAAGAAAGCCGGCATTGGCTTCAGGTCAACAACCTGCATCTCTCTGACAACCCGCTCTGGCAAATGCAATGACATTTCTGGTAGAAAGGAATCAGTCATGACCACCAAAACTCTTCGCCCTTGGACCGAGCTGGTAAAACTTCATCCCGACGTCGAAACCGGATCGCTGACCGAGGCGGTGTTCGCCATCGATCTTGGGGCGATCGCCGCACGGGACCCGAATGTGCCGGCGGTCTACCGGGACGCCGAGAAGTTTTTCCGGGCGACGTATCTGACGGCGGATCTGCGAAAAATGCTGGAAGAAGTGCTGGCGTCGCTTAGCGGCCAATCCGGGTACAATCGCGTCCTGAAACTTCGAACGCCTTTTGGCGGCGGCAAATCCCACACGCTCGCGACGCTGTATCATGCGGCAAAAGATCGAAAGGCGCTCGGCGTGTTACCGGAATCCAAAGGTTTTGCAAATCCGGCGGATGTGGCCTTGGCCGTGTTCGACGGAGAGAAATTCGACGCCAGGGAGGGAAAAACAATCGAGGGAGGGCCGACCATTCGCACGATGTGGGGTTGGATTGCGTGGCAGATCGATCCCAAGAAGGCGTATCCGATTGTAGCGGCGCATGACCAGGATAGGGTCGCGCCGGGCGGCGATAAAATCATCGAGGTTCTGACGAAAGGGTCGGGGGGCCGGCCGGTTCTCATTCTTCTGGACGAAGTTCTCAAATACATGGAACGGGCGGCAGCCGTTCCGGTTCATGATTCGACGCTGCAGCGCCAAGCCAAAGATTTTTTCCAGAATCTGACAGTGGAGATTGCGAATTCTTCCAAAGCATCGATGGTCTATTCCCTCACGTGGAGTTCCAAAGAGGCGCTGGGCAATGTCGCATTATTGAATGAAATCGACCATCTGGCCGTTCGTGTGGATCAGCTCAGGGAGCCGGTGAGCGGGGAGGAGATTTACCATGTTCTTCGGCGGCGGCTGTTTGCCGAAGCGCCGAGCGCCGACGCCGTCGGTGAGGTCGCGGAGTCTTACGCCCACGTCGTGACGAAAATGGCTCAGGCCCGGGCCGAGACACCGACGGAAAAGAAGAGAGCGGAAGACGAAGGAGTGGCTCTTCGCGATCGGATTCGACTGACCTATCCGTTTCATCCGTCGCTGATCGACGCCATGCGGGAAAGATGGACGGCGCTGGATGCTTTTCAGCGGACGCGCGGGGCCTTGCGATTTTTGGCGTCCTGTTTGCATTCGGTGAAAAAGAACGGCGGCGGCCGGCCACTATTGGGCGCGGGGGATGCGCCGCTTGGGGACGTGGAGGTGCGGGTCAAGATGCTGAAGGAACTCGGCGCGCAGAACGATTATGACCCGGTGATCCTTGCCGACATCGATGGCCCAAACGCGCGTGCCAAGCGGATCGACGAGCAAATGGCGCGGGAGACACCGGCCTTGACGAATGTTCGACCGGCAACCCGGTTGGCCACGGCCATCCTGATTTATTCCTTCGGTGGATTGAAGCGAGACAGCGAGGGTTCAAGCGAAACATTGCCGCCGGGCGTCACCGAAAGCGAGCTATTGGCCGCGTGCGTAGGCCCGGATCTGGACAGCATTACGGCTTCCGCGGTTCTGGCTGACTTGCGAACGTCATGCCTATATCTTCATTTTGACGGAGTGCGGTACTGTTTCAAGAAGGATCCGAATGTGACCAAGCTGATCGAGGACGCGGAACAGGAGATTGCACGCGAAGAATCGCAAGCAAAAGACGGAGAGGGACCGGTCCGAAAACAAATACGGGACATGCTGGACGAACGGCTCGCGGGGCATCACGGGGCACGGGTGTGGCCGAAAAAGAGTTTGGACATTCCGGATAAGGAGCCGAGATTTCTTGTGGGATACCTGCCGCTTGAGTTTGCCCGTGAATCGGCGGCAGAACAGGAAAGACTGGCGACGGAGTTGTTCTCCAGACACGGCGACGGACTTCGCCTGTATCGGAACGGCATCGGGCTGGCAATCCCGGACAAGAAACAAATCGAGACGATGCGGCGCGCGGTCCGGTACCTTCTGGCCATCGAGCGGGTAGACTCCAAAAAACAACAACATCGACTGACGAAGGAACAGTTTGACCAGCTCCGGGAGCGCCGAAAGACGGAAGAGGCGGCAGCCGAGTCTGCAATCAGAAATCTCTACATGGGCGTCTGGCTGCCCCGCATTGAGGGCGGCCAGCTGAGAATCGAAAAAATAGAGAAAGGGGGAATCCCACTCCAAGCCACAGGCATTCATGAGCGGATCATGGAGCTTTTGATGAATCAGCCTAAACGGAAACTCCATGCCACCGTGCATCCGAAAAAAATCATTGAACGACTGAAATTAGGGGAGCCGGATGCAAACGGGGTTGTGAGGCTTGGCGTCAAGGGTAGCGAGATTGTTGACTCGTTCTT
>CAZHRJ010000181.1:0-4953 GCA_964534765.1 uncultured bacterium | reverse complement strand
TGGCCGAAACTGGGGCTGGGATAAGGGCAATGGAAAAGGCGATGGAAAACAAGGACAAATCCGAGCGAATAGCCGCCCTGACGATACAGCGCATTCCCGGGATCGGGCCGACCTATGCCAAGCGACTGATCGAAGTCGCGGGCCGTTTCACGAGGATTGTGTCGGAAGGGCAGCGCTTGGCGAAAGCTGCCGGAGTTCCGGAGGCGTATCTGGCGCGGATTGACTTGCACCGCAAGGAAGCGGAGGCAGCTGCGGTTCGGGATCTGGACCGAGCTGAGCGACTGGGACTCCGGGTCATGGTCCTGACGGACCCGGACTATCCGGCTCGGCTACTGGAGATATCGGACCCGCCGACCGCGCTATATATATATGGAGAGATGGGCCCGGCCGATGGCGTGTCGATCGGGGTAGTGGGGACCCGGAAGGCGAGTGTTTCCGGTCTCAAATGGGCGCAGGACATCGGAACCGAGCTGGCAAGGATGGGCGTGGAGATCGTGTCGGGTCTGGCGATGGGCATAGACGCCGCGGCGCATACCGGCGCGCTGGCCGTGGAAGGCGGCCGGACCGTGGCGGTTTTAGGGACGGGAGTGGACGTGTGTTATCCGGCGTCGAACCGGTCCATTTATGATCGTATCCGATCGGAAGGCCGTGGCGCGCTGGTGAGCGAGTATCCGCCTGGCACCGAGCCGGCGGCGCATCATTTTCCGGTTCGAAACCGCATCGTCAGCGGTCTGACGATGGGTGTTGTCGTGGTTGAGGCCCCGGAGCGCAGCGGCGCGCTCATTACGGCCCACATGGCGCTGGAGCAGGGCCGGGAGGTGTTTGCGGTTCCGCACGCAGCTAGATCGCCGGGCGGCGCCGGGACGAACCGGCTGCTGAAGGACGGCGCGCATCTCGTGGAGCGGGTGGAGGACATTTTGACGGTTCTGGATCCGCAGGTTCGGACGCGGCGTGTATCATCAGCCGCCGGTTCTGCGGGTCCGGCCGCGCGGCGGCTCTCGCATGTTTTTGAACTCATCGAGTCGGGTGTAACGGCGCTGGACGATCTGGTGGAGCGAAGCGGCAAGGGCGTATCGCCCGTTCTGGCGGAGCTTACCCGACTGGAGATTGAAGGCCGGATCCGGCGGGAGCATGCGGGAACCTACCAGGTGTGTGAGCGGTGAGGCGGGCGTGAAGGAGGATCTGGCGTTACTATTGCGGGAGATTCTGCCGCAAGTCCGTTTTGTGGAGGGGGGCCGGCCGGATCAGGAATCGATTCGAGCGCGGCTGCGTGAAAAGGGGATTTCGGAGCATCTGATCGACGATGCGCTCTTTTTGCTTGATCTGATGGTTCAGGAGCCGATGGATCGCCCGGTCCAGACGCGTCCCGCGCGAATTCTTTCTTCGGAGGAGCTGAGGGGATTGAACCTGGTTGTTGTTGGAAAATTATTCCGGTTGTATTACCTTGGGTATATGAATCTGGAGACGCTGGAGACAGTGATGACCCAGCTTTTGTTCGTTCCATCCGACCTGCAGCCCCAGCGCGCCCAGGAGACCCTGTCGGATTTGCTGGAGATGACGTCGGCCCAGGCGCGGTTTTTGATGGACGGCGGCAGCGACGCGACGGTGATGCATTGATGGCCCGTCGACCAGCCCGGACACCGTCACCTGATTCCGCCCCGGCGGCCGTTCCATCCGGCGCGAAGTCCGTGCGACGGAGGAAGGAGGTCTCCGCCGATTCCGCGCCCGCCATCGTGCCGGTTGCGCGGAAGCGCGCGAAGAAAACCGCCGCGCCGGCGCCCTCAGAGCGCGGCGGGAAGATGATCGTAGTGGAGTCACCGGCGAAAGCGAAGACGATTGAGAAGTATCTGGGCGGCGAATATGAGGTCGTTCCGACGATGGGGCATGTCCGGGATCTGCCGAAGGACCGGTTTGGGATCGACATCAAGAAGGGATTCAAGCCGTACTGGCGTGTGATACCGAGCCGGGTGAAACTTCTCAAGGAGTTGCGCGACCGCGCGGAACAAATGTCGGAAGTATTGATCGCGACCGACCCGGACCGCGAGGGGGAGGCGATCGGGTATCACGTAGCGGAGGAGATCAAATCGGCGACGATCAAGCGGGTTGAATTTCACGAAATTACGGCCTCGGCGGTCCGGGAGAGTTTGCTCAAGCCGCGGGACATCGATCAGAAGAAAGTCGATTCGCAGTTTGCGCGGCGGATTCTGGACCGGATCGTCGGGTACCGGCTGTCACCCCTGCTTTGGAAGTCAGTCCGATCGGGTCTTTCCGCTGGCCGGGTTCAGTCGGTTGCGGTGCGGCTGATCTGCGACCGGGAGCAAAAAATAAAGACGTTTGTTCCGGAGACCTATTTCCGGATTGTTCTGACGCTCTCGCCGGCCGACCGGCCGGCCGAGCGGTTTGCGGCGGAGATATTCAAAGTCGAAGGCAAGCGACGCCGTGTGAAGACGAAGGAAGAATCGGCCGCCATCATGGACAAGGTTCGACAGGGTCCGGTTGTTGTGCAGGAGTTTCTGGAGACCGAGCGGGAGCAGCATCCGGCGCCGCCGCTGGTGACCAGCACGTTTCAGCAGGCCGCCGTGAACCGGTTGGGCATGACAGCCCGGCATGCGATGGTGATAGCGCAGCAGCTTTACGAGGGCGTCAATCTGGGCAAATTCGGCCGGCGGGGACTGATCACCTATCATCGGACCGATTCCGTTCGGATAGCCATGACCGCGGTCAGCGGCGCCCGCGCGATCATCCGGGATCGGTTCGGCGAGGCCTATCTGCCGACGAAGCCGAACTTTTACAAGAACCGGCGGACCGCGCAGGACGCTCACGAGGCCATCCGGCCCTCGGACGTGGAGCTGACGCCCGACAAGGTTTCCGCGCATCTGACGGACGAGCAGCGGCAGATCTACACTCTCATCTGGGAGACGTTTGTGGCTTGCCAGATGAAATCCGCCGTCTACGATGTGCGGACGGCCTACATTGGCGTGTCCGACCGGGCGGATTTTCAATTTGTCGCGCGCGGGGAGAATCTGCGGTTCAAGGGCCATCTGGAGCTGATCGGAGTAACGAGGAAAGAGGAGTTTGTTCCCGCTCTCAAAAGAGGCGACGGCCTGACGCTTCACGACCACAAGGTGGAGGAAAAGCAGACCCAGCCCCTGCCGCGGTTTACCGAGGCGACATTGGTTCGAGAGCTGGAGCACCGCGGCATTGGCCGGCCGTCGACCTATGCGACGATTCTTTCGACGATCACGGAGCGTGGGTATGTGATCAAGCAGGCCAAGGAGCTCTGTCCCACGGAGCTGGGTGAGATCACCAACAAGCTGCTGATCGAAAATTTTCCGATTATTCTGGACATCGATTTCACAGCCGAGCTTGAAGCCAAGCTTGACGGCGTCGAAGAGGGCGAGAGCGACTGGACAAAAGTTTTGGAGGAATTTTACAAGGGGTTTGAAAAATTCTACGAGGCGGCGCAAGCGACGCTCAAAGACAAGAAGAAGGAGATCACGAAGCCTCCGGTGGAGGTGATCTGTCAGAACTGCGGCCGGCAGATGGTGATGCGGTGGTCGAAGTACGGGAAGTTTCTGGCCTGTTCGGGATATCCGGAGTGTCATTCCGTCCGGGACATTGACGAGGCGAACGGGCAATTCCGAGTTCTGGACATCGAGGTATCGCCCACGCCCTGTCCCGTCTGCGGCGGCGATGTCCATTCGCGGCGCGGGCCGTTCGGGCGGTTCTGGGCCTGCAAGATGTTTCCGAAATGCAAATACACCCGGCCCATCACGCTGGGTATCGCCTGTCCCAAGACCTGCGGCGGGGAAGTGGTCCGGCGCCGGACGCGGCGAGGCCGCTTTTTTTACGGTTGTTCCAATTATCCCTCCTGTGATTTCACCAGCTGGCTGGAGCCGACGGCGAACCCCTGTCCACTCTGCGGTCACATTTTTTTGGTGAAGACCAAGCGCAAGGGACATACCGTGATCAAGTGTCCGAACAAGGAGTGCACCCACCTCGTCGAGGAAGAATCCGCGTCGAAGACGGCGAATGACGCCACCGTCTGATTCTTCACCCGTCCATGTCATCGGCCTCGGCCTTGCCGGGTCCGAGGCGGCCTGGCAGCTGGCCGAGCGCGGCATTAGGGTCGTTGCCTGGGAGATGCGGCCGGTCCGGCGGACCGCGGCGCATCGGACCGGCGATTGCGCCGAGCTGGTCTGTTCCAATTCATTCCGGTCGGACGAAATCAGCACCGGCCCCGGCCTCCTGAAGGCGGAGCTTCGCCAGGCAGGATCATTTATTTTGTCCATTGCCGGGCGATGCCGGATTGCGGCCGGCGCGGCATTTGCGGTTGACCGCGACCGGTTTTCGGCGGCCGTGACTGAATCCATTCTGGCGCACCCCCGGATTGAGGTTCGGCGGGATGAGGTCCGTGACTGGCCGGATGTATTGGCCGGCAATCCCGCGGCGATTCTGGTCGCCACGGGACCGCTTACCTCGGACGCATTTTTTGCAACGATTCAGAAGAGGATCGGATCGAGACTCTGTTCCTTTTACGACGCGATCGCCCCGCGAGTCATGACCGAGAGTGTTGATCAGAGTTTTGGTTTTTGGGCCTCCCGATACGGCAAGGGCGACGGCGCGGATTATTTCAACTGCCCGCTGACCGAAGGAGAGTATCTGGCCTTCTGGGAGGCGCTGCGAACAGCCGAGGTCGTGAATCCGCACGTGGAGGGCGAGGCGGCCATCCGTTTTTTTGAAGGATGTCTTCCGGTCGAGGAGATGGCCCGCCGCGGTCCGGGGACGCTCATTCACGGTCCCATGAAGCCAGTCGGACTGTCCGGCGCGCAGGGTGCCCATGCCGTGGCGCAGCTTCGGAGGGACAACCGTGAGGGGACGATTCTGGGGATGGTGGGATTTCAGACGTGTCTGACGTTCGGGGAGCAGAAGCGAGTGTTGCGAATGATCCCG
>CAZHRJ010000180.1:0-5066 GCA_964534765.1 uncultured bacterium | reverse complement strand
ATATTTTCGTCAAAATGTTTTATGAAAAGCGCACTTTTTCACCGGGAACTATTTATGATCAACTCGGCGACATTGACGGCAGTCCCCAGAATTCGAAGACCGCGTGGAAATGGGTTGGAGAATTGCCCCGACTATCGTAATATTTCAGGGAAGCGAATGCGGTGAAAGGGCTGTTCCCGGACGTATCGGCCGGCCGATTTTTTCGCACAAATTTTGCACAAGTCGATTTTGAATTGTCGCATTGTTTTGTAACTGTTTGATAATCACAATGCGCCCGTAGCTCAGTTGGATAGAGCATCGGCCTTCTAAGCCGAGGGTCGCAGGTTCGATTCCTGCCGGGCGCGTTATCTTTGCAAATTCGGCAGGTCGCCCGCCACGGACGGCGTTTCTTTTTTTCCCCGGCCCTGTACCAAGCTGAACCGGCGCCGCAGTATCGAACAGGCAAGGCCTTCCACCGCAACGGCGCCGATGTACGGGATTGCCGGATTCGCATCGATCATCGTCCACCGCTCGGATTCTCCCGGTTGGCCACTCACCCACATCAGCTTGGCCGGCTCATCGGGCCGAAGCGCCACGGCAAAACGATTCAGCGGCATGGTAAGCCCTTCCCCAATCGCTTTGACATAGGCCTCCTTGCGGGTCCAGCAGTTGAAAAATCCCAATCGGCGCAAGTCTTCCGGCAGACCGAGAAATGCCTCATATTCTTCGGTGGAAAAAAATCGACGTGCGAAATCCTCCAGATGCCCAGTCTCCCGCGTCATCATCTCCAGATCAACGCCGATCCGTCCCATGCGGGTGAATCCGAATATTACGGCGGATCCGGCATGGGATAGATTGAATTGAACACGATTCGGATCCAGGCCCGGCAATCCGGGTTTGCCGCGGGGATTGTATACGAAATGAATCCGGTGCGCCTTCTCGTTGAGATACCCGCCTAGCAGGATTCTGAGAACGCCCCGGGAAATGACATACCGCGCCCGGACATCTTCATCCGAACATCTCCCGGCCCGCAGATGTTCGTCCTCCGACAGGAGGCGCTCCCACTCGGAAATCCCGGAATGGCCGCCGATATCCAACAGCCAGATATGGACATCATTTTCGTTCAGTGAAATCGAACGATCGGATGTCTCCCAATCCGCAACGGGTCGCCCGACCGATGTTTCCGAAAACAGACGGCGGTCAACCCCGCTTTCGGCCCCCTCGGGCCGGCCTGTTTGACCTATACCCGTGACAGGAGCACGCGGTCGATCAGCGACGGTGCGAACCGGTTCAGAAATATTCCGATCTTACCGATCGCTGTCAACACCACGTCCCGATGGTTATTGGCCAGGGCCTTCACCAACAGCCGGGCGCAGGCGCCGGCCGGCATGGGGCTGACGCCGACACCCTTGCGATGAAACAGGCCGAATCGTTTCTGGTGGGCAAGAAAGTCGCTCTGCGTGTGGCCGGGGCTGGCATACATGACCTGGATTCCCTTCTTGGCATACTCGACCCTCAATGATTCCGTATAAGCCTTCAGGGCGGATTTCGTCGCGCAGTAAGCCGACATGACCGGCATGGCCCGGTGTCCCACCACGGACCCGATGTTCATGATTTTCCCGCCGCCCTGGGACTCCATGATCGGCAGGACTTTTTTCATCAGGTAGAGCGGCGCAAAAACGTTGGTCTCAAAAATGTCCCGCTCCGCCTGCATCGGCGTGTCGATGAAGAGACCGTCGATCCCGTAGGCGGCGTTGTTGATGAGGATGTCGATTCTCCGGTATCGTCGGACAACGTCCTCGATCATCCGGTCGACAGCCGCATGGTTGGCAATATCCAGTGGATAAAACGTGGCCTCCAATTGCTGGACGCTCTGGGCGAGTTCGTTCCGCAGCGCGATGAGCCGCTCCTCCCGACGGGCCAGCAAAATCAACACGGCGCCTTGGCTTGCAAGCACCCGCGCCAGCGCCGCGCCGATTCCGCCTGACGCACCGGTGACCAACGTGACAGCGCCCTTCAGTCCACTTAACCCATTTCTCATTCACTGTCTCCTTGAATTCGGTATTGAAGAACCTCACTATAACAGAGCTTGCAGGTTTCGCAATCCATATTTCCCGGTTCGGCGTCCGGCTCGGCCCGGGTGTTCGCAGCCGGATGCATCCGCGCAGGTTGACGTCCTCTCGGGCGATGGTAGACTTCGTCCTTGTTTTTGATTCTGAAAAAGGAGAGCGCCTGACATGTCCAATCGTGGGGTCTTAAGCCAAACCATCAACCGCTGCCGGGAGCGCGGGATATGCATCCCGACATTCGAGGAGATGCGTGATCCGGGAAAAATCGCGCCTGCCATCCGGCGGCGACTGCCCAAAATCGGTCTCTGGGATATTCATCCGCTGAATTTGTTCAGGATCACCTGGAAAAACAATGTCAAATCCGGACTCTACGGCGGCGTCAATTATCTCGAAATCCCACGGCAGATCACCGGCGTCAAAGCCCGCATCGTGGGGCTTCTCGGAAAATTCTTCCCCACCGGAGCCCACAAAGTCGGCGCGGCGTTCGGATGTCTGGTCCCGCGGCTGGTCAACGGGGAGTTCGATCCGACATCCCAAAAGGCCGTCTGGCCGTCGACCGGCAACTTCTGCCGCGGCGGCGCATTCGATTCGGCGCTCCTTGACTGCGTACCCGTCGCCATTCTTCCCGAGGGCATGAGCCGGGAAAGGTTCGAGTGGCTGAAAAAGATTGGAGCGGAGGTCATCGCGACTCCGGGAACGGAATCGAACGTCAAGGAAATCTATGACAAATGCTGGGAAATCCGCCGGACCCGATCCGAATGCGTCATCTTCAACCAATTCGAGGAATTCGGTAATTCAGTGTGGCACTACGAAGTCACCGGCCCGGCCGTTCGGGAGGCCTTTGCTGAGATCAACCGGAATGGACTCAACCTCGCGGCCTACATCTCAGCCACCGGTTCCGCCGGCACCATCGCGGCCGGCGATTTCCTCCGGACGGTCTTCCCGCGCGTCAAGGTGGTCGCATCGGAGGCTCTCCAGTGTCCGACGCTTCTCTTGAACGGATTTGGCGCGCATCGGATTGAGGGCATCGGCGACAAGCATGTGCCCTGGATCCACAACATCCTCAACACCGACGCCGTGGTTGCCATCGACGACGAAGCCTGCATGAAAATCCTCCGGCTCATGAACGAGCCCGCAGGCCGACAGGTCCTCAAGGATTCGGGCGTTCCGGCGTCCGTCGTTTCCCGGCTGCCTCTCCTCGGGATTTCCGGAATATCCAATCTCTTGAGCGCCATAAAAATCGCCAGGTATTTCGAGTTGTCGGAACGCGATGTCATCTTCACTATTTTCACCGACTCTGCCGACCTCTATGGATCGCGTCTGGACGAACTTGGGCAGGGGCTGGGCCCCTATACACAGAAAAACGCCGCCGCGGACCATGCGCGATATCTCGCCGGGGCCGGAATCGATAACGTCCAGGAACTCGGATACTATGACCGCAAACGGCTTCACAATCTCAAATATTTCACCTGGGTCGAACAGCAGGGGAAAACTTCCGAGGAACTCAACCGTCTTTGGGACACTCGGTTCTGGGATACCGTCTTTCGTCAGGGCCCGGTCTGGGACCGGCAGATCAGGGATTTCAACAGGTCAACCGGCATGCCCCGCAGGCTTGGATGACTCCCGAATCCGTCACCGTCCCCTGGTTTTCAGAGGCGAAACAAAAAAAAAGTAAATTTGTCGTTCTCTCCCTCTATGAGGCCTGGTCGGCCCGGATCGCAGTTGCCGCCGGTGTTCACATCATCCTCGTCGGCGACAGCCTCGCCACATCCATCCAGGGTCTCGACTCGACCCTTCCGGTCACCATGGAGGATATGATCTATCATACCCGGTCGGTCCGGCGGGCGGCGCCTCAAGCGTTTGTGATCGCCGATATGCCATTTCTGTCTCACACGGTGAGTGTCGAAGAGGCCCTTCGGAACGCCGGGCGCTTTCTCTCGGAAGGCGGCGCTTCTGCGGTGAAAGTGGAGGGGGGATCTGAAATCGCGGACACCGTCGCCGCTTTGGTTTCACGCGGCATCCCGGTTCTCGGGCACATCGGAATGACGCCCCAGCACTATCTTCGATTTGGCGGTTATAAACTCCAGGCCCGGACTCCGGCCCACGCCCGGCGGCTCCTCGCTGATGCGCGGGCGCTCGCGTCGGCCGGCGTATTCGGAATCGTCCTGGAACTGGTGACCGAGGAATCAGCCGGCCGAGTGACTCGCGGGGTTTCGGTTCCGACGATCGGCATCGGCGCCGGCCGGAACGTCGACGCTCAGGTGCTTGTCTTTCATGACCTCATCGGGCTTAATCCCGGGTTCAAACCCAGGTTTTTGAGGAGATACGCGAATCTCGGCGACGACGCCACCGCGGCGGTGAAACGCTTTGTGTCGGACGTGGCGTCCGGGGCGTTTCCCCGAGAGGAAAACGTTTTTCATTCGAAGTGATCTTCGTTCGATCGACTGAGCATCTGGCGCGGGTCATCAACCGCCTTCGCCGGTCAGGCAAGTCCATCGGATTTGTCCCAACCATGGGCGCTCTTCACGACGGACACGTCTCGCTCATCCGGGCCAGCCGCCGGTGGTGTGAATGCACCCTTGTCAGTCTCTATGTCAATCCGCTCCAGTTTGATTCCGCCGCGGCCTTTCGCCGATACCCGCGCTCGCTCCGGAACGATCTGACCATCCTGCGCGCTGAATCCGTCGATGTGGCCTTTGCGCCGCCGAAAACGTTTGTCAGCCGGGACTCAGGTATCCGCCTGATGGAATCGCCCGTGTCGGCTCTGTACGAGGGCGTGATTCGGCCGGGACATTTTGCCGGTGTGCTGACGATTGTGGCGAAATTATTTCTGCTGGTCAGGCCGACCTGCGCGTTTTTTGGGGAAAAAGACTTTCAACAGCTGTGGCTGGTCAAAAAAATGAATCAGGATTTGTCGTTCGGCGTCCGCGTGGTGGGCCTGCCGACCGTCCGGGAGCCGTCGGATGGGTTGGCGCGATCTTCCAGAAACGCCCTGCTCTCACCCGCCGCGCGCGCCCG
>CAZHRJ010000179.1:0-5179 GCA_964534765.1 uncultured bacterium | reverse complement strand
GCTGGAGCCGGATGCGATTGCCGCGGTGAGAGACGCATTTTGGCGGGACGCCGGCCTGGCCGCCGGCGGCGGCGTGCTGGTTCCGAAGTGCGGACCATCGCCGGTCTCCGGTGTATTTCAGCTGTATCAGCGATTTGAGTACATGCGCAGTTTTCTTGAGCGGTTTGCCTGGATGTCGCATGGCACGCTTGTGCTCGTGTCGGGCGCGTTTGCATGTTTCAGAAGAGATGTCCTCAAGACCCTGGGCGGATTCGATCCGCAGAGCCTGGTCGAAGACTATGAACTGATCTACCGGCTTTACCGTTACTCGCATACACATGGCATGGCAATGCGTGTGGGGGTGATCACCGGCGCCCGTGCGGCGACGGACGCCCCGGGCAGGACGCTCCAGTTTCTTCAACAGCGCACGCGGTGGTTTGCCGGATTTTTACACACGCTTTTCAAGAACGGCGACATGATAGCCAATCCCGATTACGGCAAATTCGGACGGTTTATGCTTCCTCTCAAAGTCATCGATACGGTCAAACCGGTTTATGGACTGCTTGCGCTGTTTATTTTCATACTGTTTTTCCTGACCGGCAGATATCAGGTCTTTATGACCATCATATATATTTTAATTGCCAAGGCGGTGTTTGATCTGGTGTACCACTGCCGGGCGATCGCACTGTATCATCGATGGCAGAACATTTCCCTGACGCCGCGGGCGTGGCTGATGTCGTTTGTGTCCACGTTGACGGAGCCTTTTGCGTTTCAGATCATCCGGCAGATCGGCGCGATGGCCGGCTGGTTTGATTTTCTCCGGGGCCGTATCCGCTGGGATCCGCAGCGGCCTGTAAAAATACCGGCCAGATGGATGGCCATTGTCATCGCCGTCCTGTTGGCCGGCCCGGCAAACGCGCAGGACCTTTTCGAGGAAGGCCGGCGGTTAAAATCGGAGGAGCGTTATGATGAAGCCGTGGCGGTCTTTGCCAGGCTGGTGAGCGAAAATCCACGGCACGTCGACGCCCTCCAACAGATGGCGCTGATCCGGGGATGGCAGAAACAGTATGACGAGTCTATCCGGCACTGGGAGCAGGCGTTGGGGTTCGCTCCGGACAATACCGAATTTTTGATCGGCCTTGCGCGGGTCTTGAGCTGGAAAGGCGACTACAGCCGGGCGGAGTCTGTCTACCGGCAAATTTTGGACGGGGATCCTGGGCATGTGCCGGCGCTGGCCGGGCTGGGTGATGTCAAACTCTGGAGCGGGGACGTAAAATCCGCAAAAGCATTTTATATGAAGGCGGATGCGTTAAATCCCGGCGATCCCGAAATCGCGCGCAAACTTGAGGCCGCAGTCATTCCCGCGCGATGGCGTTTTGATCTCGGCTATATCAACGATCAATATACTCAGGTCCGCGTCAATGAGTTTGGGACTTACACGCAGCTGGGCCGAAAGTTCGACAACGGCATCAACACCTGGTTTCGGCATGAATGGCTTAAACATTTCGGGACGTCCGACAATACATTAACGTTGGGCGGGGCATACAAGGTGTCCAGACTGATGGTGGCCCAGATTGAAATGGGGTTTACACCTTCAAACGATTTCCAGCCTGACTGGTCCGCCAATCTCAAGTTTGATTTTCCGGTCATCAAGTGGTTTATCCCGTCTTTGAACATGCGTCATTATAAATACCCGACGGGGAACGTTGACGGCGTCTCGCCCGCGGTGACATTTCAAATCAGGCCCTGGATCGCGTTTCAATATCAACACAGTTTTACGGATAACATCTCAGGCCCGAACACGGACGCATGGGTCATGCGTATGGATATGAATTTTAAGGAAAAGGTTCTGCCTTATGCCGGATACGCGCGAGGGGACGAATCACTGCCGCCGCAGTCGACGGCGCTGAACAAGTCATTTTTCACGGGAGTTGTATGGAATATCAATCCCAAATGGTCATGGCGGCTTGATTTCACTTATGAAAACCGTCCCGGATTTTATTTTCGAAACAGCGCCGGGACGGGGATCACGTTCACGTTTTAAGCGGCACCGGGCGCGCCAAATCCCTTCCGCTCCATCTTCCCCCAGCTTTTGATCCCCCGCCAGTAGTGCCAGAAGGCCATGAACTGAACTGGTAGGGTCGAGGGCTGGCGCGGTGGTTGTTGTTCACAATTCCGCTTCCAGTCCCCGCCCATCAAACCGTACATGAAGTTCTCCCTCATACGGCTTTCCGACAGTTTCTTCCGTCTGCATTCGAGTTTCTACGACACCGCGGGCAACCATTGAGTGCGAAGGCGGACGACGCCGAGGGATTTCTGCCACGTGTTGTCGTGCGTTTCCCATTGCCGTCCCGCCTCGCCGCGACGCTTCGAGTCGTACAGCGCCAGTCGTTCGTAGAGATATTGGCTCACGGCATAGAAACACCGCGTTGAGTGGCCGATCCGAAAGTAGTTCCCCCAACCCCGGATAACGGGATTGAGTTCCTTGACAATCTTGAAAATCCCCTGCGCCAGTTTCCATCGCGGCGCGGTGATTTCCTTGATTCGTACTCGGATGGCCTTCATCGCTTTCCGGCATGGCCACATCTGCGCATACCGGCGGCCTCTGTATCTCCACGATTCGACTTTGCGGAAGTGAAATCCCAGGAAGTCGAATCCCGCTTTTCCATCCCCGACGTACACAATGCGGGTTTTCTGCGCATTGATTCCCAATCCGAGATGCTCCAGGATCAGACCGATCCGTCTCAGCGATTCCTCCGCTCTCTCTTTCGTTTCACAGAGGATCACCATGTCGTCCACATAACGGATCAGCTTCCCAAGCCCGGAACAACGCTTCTCCCAGATCAGGTCGAGGCTGTGTAGCAGGATGTTCGCCAGCAGGGGACTGACCACGCCGCCCTGCGGCGATCCGGTCGTCGCCTTCCGGATTGCCCCTTCTTCCATGACACCGGCCTCCAGCCACTGGCGAAGGAGTTTCTGGATTCGCCGGTCACTGACTCGTCGACAAACCCGGGTCATCAACAGCTTGTGGTCGATCGTGTCAAAATAGCTCTTGATGTCCATATCAACGATCCAGTGACGCCGCCGGTTCAGTTGCTCCCGAACCATTCCCACCGCTTGATGGGAGCTTCGCTTCGGCCTGAACCCGTAACTACAATCCAGAAAATCCGCCTCGAAAACAGGCTCGATAACCAGTTTGGTCGCCATTTGTACGACTCGATCTCTCACCGTCGGTATTCCCAACGGTCGCTGTTTCCCATCAGGCTTCGGAATATATACCCGCAGAACCGGCAACGGGCGGTATCGGCCTTCTTTTAGGTCGGCTTGGATTCCCCGAAGAAACTCATTCACTCCTCGTTCTTCGATGGACTCCACGGTCTCACCGTCGATCCCTCCCGCCCCTTGATTCCGGCGGACTTGTTCCCATGCCCTTTGGAGAATATCCTCGCGGCATACCTTGTCGTAGAGCGCGTGAAATCTCCTGCTCCCGCTCCTCTTGGCAGCACGGTATAGCTTCCTCTGGAGTTCTCGTACTTTGTCTTCCGGGTGGTTAGTCGTCTCCGACATTCCCTCGCACTTATCTCCTTCCGAAGCTCACTGAAGTAGAGGCCCTTTGCTCGGTCGAAGTTTTGTTGTCTTCAACGTCCTCGCTCGTATGGCCTCATCCGACTCCCTGCCCGGCTTCCCCCGGATTTTCGACGGCATTGCCGCCTTATATCCTCGGTTACTCCTTCGAGACCGGGCGAGGGTGGCGGAGCCGTCCTGTTTCGTGTTTGGCTTTCCCAGCATTCCGCGCCCTCTACGCCGGAGGGTTCTTCGGTGTTGCGTTTCCAGAATCTTCGCACCTTCCGTCGGCCTTCGCCCTTCCTATCCGGGCTCGGCTCCCTCTTGGCCATCTTCCGATGGGAATAATTTACGGCGCGGCAGGATTCACTTGATGTTACGGGCTGTTGGGTCGCTCCCCCTCTTCAGGGTTTCTTCTCTCGCTTCGACGCAGGAATTTCTTCCTACGTCGGAGATCCGCTACGAGGCCTTCTGGCAGTCACCTCGACAGGTCTTTCACCTGCAAGTCAAACACAACTTTTACAGGACACGCATAGGAAATTGCTTTTCCAGCTTGGCCGCTCCATGACGCGAATATAGCCTGAAATCGAGCGATGAGCAATGTTTTTGCAGGCGATGCGTGTCTGTTCCGGAACAGACACGCATCGCCTACGAATTTCGGTTATACTGGCCGGTTTCGAGTCGTTCTTGAGCTAATCGGGACAGACGAGTACCCTTGACGCCGGGTGGATCAACCTACAATGGCATGTTCGCCCCAAGGTAGATCATCCATAAAGGGTTCGGCCGATGTCGGAGACATCGGCGCTTGGGGCGTCGGAGACGCTGATCCGGCGGTGAATGAGCGTGGGGAGGATCCGTGCCGGAGGAGAGAGACAGGCCGAGATGGTCCAGAATCTTTCGGATGCTCGAATTGATCGTGACGGGACAAAGGACAATGCCTGTCGTACCATTGGGCGCTATAATACCCGGCAACGGAGATGTGAATTTTGTTGGCCTCTACAGTGGCGTACACGGATCAGGCGGCCTTTTTGGCGTGGAGGGTCGAGTACCGATCCACGAGATCCCGGATCAGGCGCTGATATTTTGCACGGCGCTTGCGGGCAACGTTTTTGAAAAACTGGATGCTCCGCCGGGTCAGTTTGAGGGTGACTTTGACGCTGTCTTCCGGCGTCCAAAGCTCCTCGGGACCCGGCAGATCATCCTCAACGACGACGAGCCTGCCGACGGGGAAATCCTCTTCGTTTTTTTTGCGCATAGAGTTTCCATCCTTTCCTCCAGTTTCCGGCGCCGATGATGCGAATGGCGCCGCCGCGACGGACGAACCGGACCGTCAGGACAATCTCATCGACCCGGCCGACGCAAAATCGGCGTTCCTCGATCTTGGAGTGTTTCGCGTCTCTGGCGATCACACGGTATTTATCGAGAAAAGCCCTGGCGGCCGCGCGAAAGTCAACGCCGTGTCGAAGGATGTTGTCTTTTTCCTTGTCCCCATCCCAGACAAAGGAGCCGTACGGACGTCCATTCGGGTATTATACCGAAATATGGCTTTTTTGCAATATTGTGGTGGGTGATGAGGCCAACCGGCCCCGGGCGGAGTCGAACCGCCGACCTTGTCCTTAGGAGGAACCTGCTCTAT
>CAZHRJ010000178.1:0-5206 GCA_964534765.1 uncultured bacterium | reverse complement strand
ATCAGCGCCTCCGGCGACGGCCGGACACAGACCAAACAAGAGTAGCGAGCTCCCGATGGTCCTGAGCGAACTGTCCGTCCGGCGGCCAGTCACGGCCGTCATGGTGACCCTCGGGCTTGTTCTGGTCGGCGCGATTGGGTATCAGAAACTCGAAGTCCGGGAAGTGCCGGACGTTGAGATCCCGATTGTGACGGTCACATCCCAACTGCCGGGCGCAAGTCCCGAGGTGGTCGAGTCGGAAGTCACGGACGTTTTGGAAGAGGCGATCAACACCATCGAGGGCATCAAATCCATCTCCAGCATTTCGGCGGAAGGCGTATCGACCATCACCCTCGAATTTACCCTCGAACGCGACATCGATATCGCCGCTCAGGACGTCCGCGATAAGGTCGGCTCGGCGCGCCGAAACCTGCCGCCCGATATCGACGAACCCCAGGTCAGCAAACTCGACCTCAACGCCAACGCCATCATGTGGCTCGCTCTCACCTCCGACCGCATGGGGCCGGTGCCGCTCACCGAATACGCCGACAACGTCGTCAAAGAACAGATTCAGCGCATGCCCGGAGTCGGCAGCATCATGGTCGGCGGGTCGAGAAAATTCGCCGTCCGGATATGGCTTGACGCGCGGAAAATGGCCGCGCACGGCATCACCGCCACCGACGTCGTCAACGCCTTTCGAGCCGAACACGTGGAAATCCCGTCGGGCCGGATTGAATCCAACCGGCGGGAATTCGTCGTCAAGACCGAGGGCGAATTCGAATCGGTGGATGAACTCAGCGGCATCATTCTCAAAGTCGTCGACGGCAGCCCCGTGCGGCTAAGAGACGTCGGCGAGGCCCGGGAAGGCATCACCAACTACCGCAGCATGGCCCGATTTAACGGCGAAACGTCCGTCGGCCTTGGAATTCTCAAACAGAGCAAGGCCAATACCGTGGATGTCGCGCGCGGCGTCAAGGATCTTCTGCCGGACCTGAAAAAAAATCTGCCCGAGGGAATGGACATCCGGGTGGCGTTTGACTCGTCGAAATACATCGAAGACAGCATTCACGCCATCCGGGAGGATTTTCTCCTCGGTGGTCTCTTCGCCGGCGCGGTCATCTTCCTCTTCCTCCTCTCCGTCAAATCGACCCTGATCGCTTCCGCCGCCATCCCGACGTCCATCATCGCAACCTTCGCCGCCATGTACTATCTCGACTTCTCACTCAACAACTTCACCTTCCTGGCCCTCTCCGTGTCCGTCGGGGTCGTCATCGACGACGCCATTGTCGTCCTCGAAAATATTTACCGCCACCAGGAAGACGGCCGGCCGCGCAACGAGGCCGCGATGGAGGGATCCGCGGAAATCGCGTTCGCGGCGCTGGCGGCGACGCTCGCGATCGGCGCGGTGTTCATGCCCGTGGCGTTCATGCCCGGGATGATTGGCCGGTTCTTTCATGAGTTCGGCCTGACGATCTCCATCGCCGTTTTGATTTCGCTCTTTATTTCTCTCTCGCTCACCCCCATGCTCTGCTCGAAAATCCTGACGGTCGGCAAGCCTGTCTTCCCGCTCTGGCGCTGGATCGACCGATTCTGGGATCTCTTCACCGAATCCTACCGCCTCAGCCTGCGTCTGGCGCTTCGATTCCGATTCCTGGTCCTCCTCGTCGGACTGGCCTCCCTGGGCGCTTCGGGATATTTGATCAGGTACCAGCTCAAAACCGAGTTCTTCCCGCCGGAGGACAAGGGCGCGTTTGTGATCAACATCGAGGCGCCGCAGGGTTCGACCTTCGAATACATGGACCGCTACCAGCGGGAAGGGGAATCCATTCTCGTGAAAATTCCGGAGGTCCATACCTTCTTCTCCGCCATCGGCCTGGGACAGGGCGGCACGCCGTCGCCGAGGCGCGGCATCATGTTCGTTCGATTAAAGCCCCGGCAGGAGCGGGCGCGGGGACAGGATCAGGTCATCGCGGAGATCCGAGGCAAATTTTCCCAGGTTACCGGCGTCGTCGCGTTTGTATTCCCCATCCCCACCGTCCGGCTGGGTCGGGCGGACGCGCCGGTGCAGTACATGATCCAGAGCGGGGATTTTGAGTCGCTGAAAAAATACGAGGCCGTGATGGTGGACCGGATGAAGCAGATCCCGGGTCTCATGGACGTTGATTCGGACCTGGACCTCAACAAGCCCGAACTCAAAATCGACATCGATCGAAAAAAGGCCGCCGACCTCGGGCTGTCCGTCCGGGACATCGCAACCGCGCTGCAGGTGCTGCTCGGCGAAGACGACGTCGCTAAATTCAAAATGCGCGGCAAACGCTACGACATCGTCCCTCAACTCGATGCCGCCTACCGCAGCGATCCGCAGGCCATCGACCGGATTTACGTACGGGCCAGGGACGGCAGGCTCGTGCAACTGTCCAGCGTCGTGCGGAGATCCGAGGGTGTGGGGCCGGACTCGATCAACCGGTACTCCCGTGAGAGATCCGTTCGACTGACGGCCAACCTGGCGCCGGGCAAAACTCTGGGCGACGCGGTCAAGGATGTTGACCGGCTGGCAAAAGAAGTGTTGCCGGACGGGTTCAAAACCGTATTGGTGGGTCAGAGCCGGGAATTCGCCGAATCGATGCGGAGTTTGAAGGTCGCGTTTTTCCTCGCGCTGCTGACGGCCTACATGCTCCTGGCGGCGCAGTACGAAAGTCTCGTGCATCCGCTCACGGTGATGCTGTCGCTTCCGCTCGCCCTTGTCGGCGGACTGGGGGGGCTGGCGCTCTTTGGACACACGATGAATCTCTTCAGCGCGATCGGCATCATCACGCTCATGGGGATCGCCAAGAAAAACGCCATTCTCCTTGTTGATTTCGCCATTGTCCGCCAGCGCGCGGGCCTGTCGGCATCGGACGCCATGCTGGCCGCGGGGCCGGTGAGGCTTCGGCCGATTCTGATGACAAGCGTCGCGATGATTTGCGGCGTTTTGCCGATCATGTTCAGTTCCGGCGCGGGCGCGGAAGTCCGCCGGCCGATGGGGATATCGACCGGGTTTGGGATGATCTCCTCGACGATCCTCAGTTTGTATGTCGTGCCGGTGATCTACACCTACATGGACGACGCACTCGGCCTCGCCCGGCGGCTGGTCGGCCGGGGCGGAGAATCAGGCCGCTGAAAAGGTGCGGGTCCGGGACAGATACTCGGCGGCTTTTTCGAGAGCCTTTGACTCCGCTTCCTCGCGTGTCTCGCCCTGCGCCCGCGAAATCCACGCGCCGGGGCTGACATTATCGACCGTGCAGTAATAGGTGGCATCCAGTTTGTAGGACACGACCTGCACCGGCCAGCCCGAAACGGTGAGGCGGCGTTTGGAGTGGTCCTGCGGTCTCACCTTTTGGCTTCTCCTCTTTCCACCGGCGCGCCCACGAGGTTGCCCCATTCGGTCCAGCTCCCGTCGTAATTCCGGACATTCCGAATTTCGAGCAGGTACTTGAGGACAAACCAGGTATGGCTGGATCGCTCGCCGATCCGGCAATAAGCGATCACCGGTTTATTGCCGGTGATGCCCTGGTCGCCGTAGAGTTTGCGAAGTTCGTCCGAGGTTTTGAACGTGCCGTCATCGTTGCACGCCTTGGCCCAGGGAATATTTCGCGCGCCCGGCATGTGTCCTCCGCGTTGACAGGTTTCCGGCAGGCCCGCCGGGGCGAGAATTTCGCCGCTGAATTCCTGGGGGCTTCGGACGTCGACCAGTTCGGCCGAGGCCTTGTTCACCGCGTCCTGGACGTCGGGCAGATAGGCGCGAATGGAAAAATCCGGGGACTTGGCGCGATACGATTTTCGAGAGGGTTTGGGGACGTCTTTGGCGAGCGGCCGGCCCTCTTCAATCCATTTCTTGCGGCCGCCGTTCATCAATTTTACATCCTCGTGGCCGTAGATCTTCAGTTGCCACAGGGCCCAAGCGGCGAACCAATTATTGTTGTCTCCGTAGAGGACGATCGTGGTGGCGTTGTCAACGCCGGAAGACGAAAGCAATTCCTCGAATTTGTCTTTGGGCGCGATATCCCGCCGGATCGTATCGCAGAGTTGCGAGTTCCAGGCCCAGCCGACCGCGCCCGGCACATGGCTTTCGTCATAGGCCCTGGTGTCGACGTCGACTTCGACAATCCGGACATCGGTGTCGTTCAGGTGTTCCTCAACCCAAGCGGTCGAGACCAGCACATCTTCCTTGGTTTGAATTCCGGTGCTCATGAGAGGCACCTCCTTTACTTGATTGTCATTCGGTCCGCCCGGGCCTTCCGGGGGGGTCGATTCAGGCGGCCGAGTTGTTCGCGCAATTGTCGAACTTCTTCCAGAGCGGCCTGGCGTTCAGAGTTGGCGTAAGCCAGCGATGCGTACGTGGCGATCAGGGTGGCGAATTCCTCATCCGACGTCGACCATCGGCGCTGGGGTCCGACATGTTCGTGGCACAAAACGCCGATCACTTTCCCATCGAGTCGGATGGGCACGTCCATCATGGACGTGATCTGGAGCGGTTTTAAGTAGCCCTCGGCGAATTCCGAGGTGCGGGGATCCTGTCGGGCGTCGTGAGCGGACACGGTGCGATTTTCCTCGAGGGCTTGGAAATAGCGGGGATAATCGCCGGCCTTTAGAACCAAGCCCTTTTCGAATGTTTCGGTGGACAGCCGATAGAGGCATTCGCACGCGATACCTTCCCGGGTACTGGTATAGAGCCACGCGCTGACGCGTTCGATTTTAAGGGCCTTGGCGTCATCCCGGCAGATTCGTTGGATGGAATCCGGCCAGGACGAGTAATCCAATTTGGAGAGTTCCAGCAAAACTTTTTCGCACGTGAGGGTCTGCATCGCATCTCCTCTTTTTCCACGATCTGACGAGCCGCTCAAGTCTATCATTATCTATTCCCATGTCCAGCCTTCCTGGCTCAAGTTTTCAAGCTTGGGTGTTGAAGATTGAGTCTTCAATCAGAAATCGCACATTGTTCCAAGGAGCTGTGGAAATTTTGATTTTTAACACGGAGGCCACGGATGGCACGGAGGACAGAATTTTGTTTTTCCTTGGATGAACCAACCTTACAAAAATTCTCAGTGTTCTCTGTGCTCGGTCGCCGTGAACTCCGTGGTGAATTTTTTGATTTTTTCACTCGTTCCGGCCCGTGTCATTGGGCTGAATTCGTCTTGACAGTTGGACGGCGGTAGGGCAAGATCCCCGATGTATATATAAATACAAA
>CAZHRJ010000177.1:0-5337 GCA_964534765.1 uncultured bacterium | reverse complement strand
TATAAGAGACAGATCGTAGGCGATGCCGATCCGAGGATCAGAAATCGCCCGTGAGCCTTTCGACGCTCGTCGATGACCGACCGCAACGTCGAAAAAACATCGGGGAGGCGCTGGGCCTCGTCCAGAATCGCAGGAGATCGGGATGCCCGGAGCGACTCCTCCGGCGCGATATCCATGCGCGCGCGGTCCGCCGCGCGATCGAAATCCCAGTACGCGGCGCGCGGGAACCCCGTCCGGGCCAGGGTCGTCTTGCCCGCCTGGCGGGGGCCCACCAGCGCGACCGCGGGAAACTCCTTCATGAGACGTCCCAGCATCTTCCCGGCCTCCCGGCGGATCATTCGCATGTATGAAATATAGAATAGATATTTCTAAATTTCAAGTCCTGGACCTGGTACGTGCGGGTTCGATTTTTTGTTGACCGTCTCTTCCGTATGTAGTAAGGTACCGCCGGTTGATGCGTCGGGGATGGCACTATCTTGGCTATCTCGCGTTTACCTTATACTGCACCTGGGTCGACAACCTGAACATCGAAAGTTTATCTGTACACGGAGGTGACATGGACGACGGATTACACAACCCACCGGAAGGGGTTCTTTTTACCATCGGGCGGAAAATTTCGGCGATACTGAAAGCATTTGGGGTTTGTTTACTCCTCTGCGGGGTAGTCCGGCCGGCCGTTGCCCAGGACGCGGGTGTGGTTGCCATGCGGGTGGACGAGTTCAAGAGCGACGCGTCGGTCGCGGTCACCAAAGTGACCGGCCGGCCCGTGGTCGAGGTCCTGAAACGCGAGATCGAAAAGGCGATGGAGGCCGACGGGGCGTTTCGGATCGAGGCGACGGGGCAGGCGTCCCTGAACGGCACCATCCGCGAGATCACCCTCGAGGACATCCGGCTGAACGACGCGGGCAAGGTCATCCAAAAACGCGTGAAAATACGGCTCGATTTTGCCGCGCTCGACGAGGCAACCGGGCGCGAGGCCGTCCGGCGGATCAACTTCACCAAAGAACTCGAATACACTGCCGTCCGGTTTAAATCCATAGAAAAAGCCTAATCCCCGCCCATCTGGTAAAAGGGTTTTGTTGAGAAACCAAATCCCAGAGGGAAAAAAGAGATCAGGCTCATGGCCTATACCCGTAGCATCTTCTCACAGCTTCTACAATGGATTCCGAGACTTGAATTTCAAAAAGCCGTAAACGCCCATCAAGGAGACTACCGCGTCCGAAAATTGCGGACGTGGAGCCAATTCGTCGCGCTGCTTTTCGGGCAGTTGTCCGGTCACCATTCCCTGCGGCCGATCGAAGCAGGGATGCGAAGCGCCCGACAAAAGCCGTTCAGCACCGACATGACCCTGACAGCCACGCGCACGCGGGACAAATCCATCGACGTCGCGGGCCGGTCGCACCAGCGGCAGTACGGCGTGAGCACGCAAACGAAGGTGAACGACGAGGAGCGCCTCGACGTCGACTACAATCTGAACCTGACCGACAACTACGCGGCGAGCAGTGATCTCCGGACGATGAACTGGAAGTGCGCGTACGTGGTGCAGAAGTTCATCCAGGACGACGGGAACTTTACTTTGTCCTATTCGTCCAATAAGACCGAAGAAGAGGTCACCACCCAGAACTACCGCGAGGCGGTCTGGCGCGCGGATGCGAACCTGAAGTGGGGCGGCCCGGCGCCGGATGTGACGGCGAAGCGGGACGAGGCGGAGGGCGCGGTGAAGGAGATTCTCGCCGTCTACGCGGAGGAAGATATACTCAAATTCATGCAACTGGTGAGCAAGACCTTCAAAGCCGACCGGATCGCCTTCGAGAATCAAGTCCGCGCGCTGTACGACCGCGTCGACGCGATCAAATACGAGGGCGTGTGGGCGTCGAGCTTTGTTCCGGGCGACAACGTCCTCGAAATCACCTTCCGCTGGCAGCGCCGCTGGCGCGTCTATGCGACCGGCGCCGAAGAAACCGCCACCGGCGTCGCGGTGTTCCGGCTCGAAAAATCGGCTGACAAGTGGCTCCTGCAGGAGGTTCGCGAAACCTCGCCGTTCTTCTTACCCGCCGACCCGTCAAACGGCGGCCAAGAACTCCATTTATTTAACTTGACATATTAAATATGCAGGGTAAAATCTGTCCATGAGAGCCAGAATCCTTCCCGGGGCGATCCGTCGGGCGATGAGGACGTTTCCGGCGGTGGTGATCACAGGGCCGCGGCAGTCGGGAAAAACGACATCCCTGAAAACCGGGTTTTCCAAAACACACACCTACGTCTCGCTTGAGAATCATGACGTCCGAATGCGCGCGCGCGACGACCCGAACTCGTTTCTGGATCAGCACCCGCCACCGGTCATCATCGACGAAATCCAGTACGTCCCGGAACTTTTGTCCTACATCAAAACTCGGATCGATGAGAACCGCAAGAACGGCCAGTGGCTTCTCATAGGTTCGCAGAACTTTGCTTTAATGCAGGGCGTCAGCCAGTCCCTGGCCGGTCGCGCAGCCGTGCTGACGCTTCTCCCCCTGTCCATGTCGGAACTGGCCGACCACGCAGATGGCGCGCTCGAACCTGCGGCGTGGCTGAAAAATGCAACGCGGTCGTCCCCCTCGGCCCCGGCGCCCAGTGACCTTTTTGTTGACACAGTGATCCTGCGTGGCCTGTATCCCGAAATTGCTCTGAACAGGAAGGTCGACCGCCAGCTCTGGTGCTCGTCGTATATCGCCACATATCTTGAACGCGACGTGAGAAACTTGGCCGCCATCGGCGACCTCAACCAGTTTGAGCGGTTCCTCAAGCTCTGCGCCACCCGCACCGGACAGATTTTGAACCTTTCAGACATGGCGCGGGACATCGGCATCAGTGTTCCGACCGCAAAACGCTGGATTTCGGTTCTGGAAACCGGCTACCAAGTGTACCTCCTGTATCCGTACTACCGGAACATCGGCAAGCGGCTCATCAAAAGTCCTAAACTCTATTTCGGCGACACGGCGCTCGCGACGTATCTGCTCGGAATCCACGACCGCGCGACCTTGCTAAACGGTCCGAGTTTCGGTTGTCTTTTTGAGACCGCGGTGGTCAACGATTTTCTCAAACGGTTCCTGAACTTCGGTCAGATGCCGTCCCTGTACTATTTGAGAACCCGTGATGGCCTGGAAGTAGACTTGGTTTTGGAATCCGGCCAGAAATTGCATCTCCTTGAAATCAAAACCTCCATGACGATCACGTCCGCCGGCATCCCGTCGCTTCTGAAAATCAACAACGATCTGAAGACGGCAATCGGTTCGTCCGCGGTGATTTCCAGAAGCGCTGGAAATTTCCGGTTGAACAGCAAAGTCTGCGTCTATAACTGGGCTCGTGCGCTATCCTACTAGCGGCCGGTGTCCCCGCCTCCCCCCTCGTCTGACCTGTTACCACTCGGCGGTCGAATTTGGACACAATTTTCAGGGACAACTTCATCAGGATTACAGAGTTAAATTAGAATCGTCCCCCTTTTCCCTCTTTTTCCCTTCGGCTCGAAAAATCCGCCGACAAATGGCTCCTACGGGAGATACGCGAAACATCGCCGTTCTTTTAGATCCGACGACTCGGTTAAACTCGATAAACCCATGCCGTCGCCGGATCGGCCTCCATGGATTTTACACATTAGTATTGCAATTCCTGTTTTGTAGGTATAGACTATGTAGAAAGGAGGCCGAAGATGATTCAACGCTTGGCGGGGGCCCATATTCTCGCCCTGTCGAAAAAATTTCCGGTGGTGTCGCTGACCGGGCCGAGGCAGTCCGGGAAGACGACGCTCGTCAAAGCGCTGTTCCCCCGTCACGCCTACGTCAATCTTGAAACCCCGGACGAACGGCTGACCGCGGAGGAGGACCCTCTGCGATTCCTCCATTCTCATTCTCAAGCGGGCCTGATCATCGACGAGGCGCAGAGAGTGCCCGCCCTATTTTCCTATTTGCAGGGCATGGTCGACGCGTCGGGGAAAATGGGACGGTATGTTCTCACGGGTTCGCAAAACTTTCTGCTCTTGGAGAATATCAGCCAGTCCCTGGCCGGCCGCGTGGCTGTTTGCCATCTCCTTCCGTTTGCCTTATCCGAACTCAAACGGGCCGGCCGAGCCGCGAAATCCCTCGATGAGGTGTTGTTCAAGGGAGGATACCCCGCGCCAGTTGACCGGAAAATCAAGCCGCCGGATTATTTTTCATCCTATATCCAGACTTACATCGAACGGGATGTGCGAAGCATCAAAAACATCGGGGATTTGAGCGCGTTTCAGCGATTTCTCAAATGCTGCGCCGGACGCGTTGGACAGCTTTTGAACCTGTCGAGCATCGGCAATGACATCGGCATCAATTATAAAACCGTCCGATCCTGGATGTCGGTTCTGGAAGCTAGTTTCGTCGTTTTTCTTCTCCAGCCCTTTCACCGGAATTTCAACAAACGCGTCGTCAAACAGCCAAAACTCTATTTTTACGACACGGGACTGCTTTGCGCGCTGCTGGACATCCGTTCAAGCGGCCAAGTGGCCGGACATTATCTTCGCGGAAGCATTTTTGAATCTTTTGTGATATCGGAATATCTCAAAGAAAGATTCAACGCCGGCCGGCGACCGAACGCCTATTTCTGGCGGGACAATACGGGTCATGAGGTGGACATGGTTCTTGAGGACGGAAATGTTCTGCATGCCGTTGAAATCAAATCCGGCACAACCGTCACCGAGGATTTCTTCAAGGGCTTGGATTTCTTTGCGCGCATTTCGAAAAGGTCCGCCACAAACCATTTCCTCGTCCACGGTGGAGATCGAACGCAAGACAGAAAACACGGCCGGGTCATCGCCTGGCGGAATTTGGATGGTCTACCCGGTGGTCAGGGCCGGTCCGGCAAATGATGCGCATCGGACGAAACAAGAGCGGACAACCCGTCGACCGGCAGTCTTGGCTCGTCCACGGGATGTGCAGCCGGGTTCTCGCCAAAGCGGATGTCCACGCCCAGTTGATGGAAATATGCCGTGAAATCCGAAGACATTTCGCATTTTCGCGCGTGGTCATTTTTCTCGTCGACGACGTGTTGCGTCAGATCGCTCGCGATTCTGCAGGCGAAGCAGTTGCAGGAGCGGAAGCTGCTGGAGCGGGAGATCGAGTCTGTCAGTGATCAGATCCAGCGCCGGATGGGCCAGGATTTCCATGACGGGCTCGGCCAGGACCTCACCGGCATCCGCATGCGCGCGGAGCTGATGGAGGAGCGCCTGAACGATGTGTCGCCGGAGGCGGCGGCTGATGCGAAACGAATTGTCAGGCTGGCCCGGCAGGCCGTCGATCTAGGTTTGACGGCCGTCAAGTTCGGCTGGGG
>CAZHRJ010000176.1:0-5355 GCA_964534765.1 uncultured bacterium | reverse complement strand
CGGACTCGATCTTGAGTTCCTCCGGGAGGAAATCGGCCGACTTAAATCGCGCGATCTGCTCCAGATAGGCCGCCGCGGTCGGATGCGTCGCGGCCCGGCGCATGACCGACTGGAACCGCAGCTGCGCCTCCTGCCAGCGGCCGGCGCGATACTGCGCGAGCGCGTCCCTGGTCTGTTCCTGGATGGCGCGCCGGCGGGAATCCTCATCGACGCGTTTTCGGGCCGCGGTGTAATAATTCTCGGCCGCCTCGTCGCCCGGCCGGAAATGGAGAACGCGCTCCATCTCCTCCATGGCGCTCACAAAGTCCGCCTGCAGGAATTTCATGTAGCCGTCCTGATACCGCGCGGCGGCATATGCCGGGACGCCGGCGTCCAACTGGCCGAGCGCGGCGCGGGCGTATTCGAAGGTGGGATCGTAGGCGAGGATGGCGTTGAGCATCGCATGCGCCTCCTTGAGCCGGCCGGCCGCCAGAAGCCGGCCCGCCTCCGCCCAGGGTTGTGTCACATTCCTCGCGTAGTCGGCTTCGCTTTCCCGAATATATTTTCGCGGGAGCGGATTGGTCGGCTGAAGCCGCTGGGCGGTTTCCCACTCCTTTTTGGCCGAGGAATAATCTTTCTTGGACTGGAGCGTGAGACCGCGATGAATCCGCTCGGTGGCGATGTCGCCCTGGGACTGGCCGAAGGCGTAGGAGAGGGCGACGCGCTGGAAGTCGTTATCGAGTTCGTCGGATGGCATGAACGCGTAGTCCAGTCGCAGATCCTGGAAACGGAATCCGATGCCGAACGTCGGATCATCGTGATCCAGTCCGGCGCGCAGACCCAGCCATTCGAGCGGGCGCCACTCCACGCCGAAATGGATTCGATTGGCGCCCTTGGACGGGAAATCGAAATCCATGGCGAACTGCAGCCAATCGGTGAACCGGTACGCCGTCCCCATCTTAATGTTCATCGGAATTTTTTCGGCCGTGGTCTTGAGCTTGATCGACGGCTGGAGCAGGTTCTGGATGTTCATGCCGAGGCTGAGGCGGTCGGTGATGAAATTCGACCGCGCGGTCCGGATGACGGTCTCAAAGAAGGGAATGGCATCCTTGAGTTTGCCGGCATCATAGAGCCGGACGCCCTCCTCAAACCACGCCTCCAGATTGCGGACCGGCTCGCCGCTCGGACTGTGGGTCTTCAGGAATTCCGCCATGGCATGGGTGCCGTTGCCGAGTTTGAGAGACCGGTACGAATCAATCAGCGACCGCTCCCGCTGGGCCGTGCGCTCGAGCATCTTGAACGCGAGTTTGTCCCAGGGATCCGTCTCCAGGGCCTTCTTGAAGTGATCGAACGCCTCGCGGAATCGGCCGAACTCATACGCCCGCATTCCATCCAGGTAGTGCCGGTCGGCCTCCTGGCGGAGCTGTTCGCGGGCGAGTTTGAGATAGGCGCGGCTGTATTCGACGTAGCGGTTGGTAAATCGATAGAGGGTGCCCACGTCGAGTCCAAATCCCGTTCCGGAGAAATCGGCGATTTGCTGGCGCAGGATGTGGAGACTCGATCCCAGATAAAATCCCTGCGTCATCTGCTTGCCGTAGCTGAACATCAGATTCATCTTGCTGACATTGAACGCTCCGATGTTCGCCGCGTTCACGTCCCGCTTGGTCAGATCGTCCACGCCCTCCAGGATGAGTCCGCCGCCGATTGTGCCGAATCGACCCAGGGGATGCTTGTATCCCATGACGTTGTAGAGCGAGTTCTCGAAGTAAGTCTTGGAGTACTGCCCAAAGAGTTCCCGCCGGCGCGCGAGGTCGAGTGAAGCGGGATTCCAGTAGACGCTGGTGGCGTCGTCGCTCAGAGCCACAAAGGCGTTGCCCATGGAACTGGACCGGGTGCCGAATCCCAGGATGGTGCTCGGATCGACCACGCCGCCGGACTGGGATTTGGCCGACGCCGATACAGGATTCAAGGCCAACCCGGCGAAGAGACAGACCGCCAGACACAGCCGGAGACCCCGGGCCCTCATCCAAGTTCCGAAGAAGCGCAACAGGTCCATGATCACTTCACCACCGCTATCCGGTCGCTGGCGGTCTCGACCGAGCCGTCGGTGTACCGGATCTCGACGCGCACGAAGTACGCGCCGTTCAATACCGTCTGGCCAAAACCGTTCCGGCAGTCCCAGGTCCGGGCGGCCAGGGTCGTGTTGTCGCCGAAATAGTTGCCGGCCGCATAGGTCGTGGGGCCGATGACCCGCACCAGCTGGCCGGCGAAGTCATAAATCTTGATGGTCACCGACCCGGCCTTTGGCATGTTCCAGGCGAACTGGAATCCCTGCCAGGACTGGCCGGACGAGTTCGTATAGGTCGTAAACGGATCGGCCGGGTTCGGGAAGGACTTGAATGTCTCAGTCACTGAATTGGCCGCCGTCGCGAAAAATACGGCAAAGGGAGAGAATTCCTTCGTTTGGGCCTTGATCGAGAGCTTGCTGCCCGATTCCACGTGGTTACTCTCGAGGGTCTCCCACTTTTTCTTGGTCTTGCTGTAATGCGCGATTCGCAGCATCCTGGGCGTTACCGGCACACCGTCGATTTCCAGGAACTCGGTCGGCTTGGTAATCGTGATCGCGACGGTCACGGGTTTGACGAATTCCGACGCGTCGAGATCAACCAGAGTCTTGGAGTCGGTCGACGACACCTTCTGGAACGAAAACTCATAAATGCCCGTTCCCAGCGACTCCGGTAAGCGCCCAAATCCAGGAACCGACGCGATCACCGCCAGCGCCTCCTTGACTGTCGCCGACGTCTCGGCCGCCGGAGCCACTTCGGTGAATACGCTCTTGATCGTCGACGGGAATGTGCCGGAATCGACGTCGAGCATGGCCTTCCCGTCCGCCGACGTCTCCACGCTCGCCGCCGTGGCCAGCTTCAAGGTACTGAACGTCGACGTGAACTCCTTCTGCACCGAATCGGGCGGAACGTCGCTGTCGGTCACGGTCGTCGTCACCCGCAGCATGAACGTCATGCCGTAGGGATATCCCGTGTCGCCGTAGCTCGCGACCAGCCGCACGCTGGCGCTGTCGATCAGATAGACCGTTTCCGTGCGGTTATTGCCGAATTCGTCCAGGAGTTGAATGGTACCGGTATTCACGGACGAGGCCTCGATCGGGAGATTGAATTTAATTTTCAGCGGAAGCCATGTCGTGTCGTCCCCGGAAATCCTGGCGGGTAGAATGAATGAGCCGTCGGGAGGATTGGCCGAAATGACCGCCGGATACCGCGTTCGAACGGTGTGGACTTTGGATCGGACCGGAGCGCCGCTGATGGTCGGCGACAGCCGGGAAACCAGGCCCGTTCCGGACACGTCCGAATTGGCGGCAACCTCGATAAAGAATGTTTCACCGGTCGTCATGGATGATCCGGTCTGATAGGCGATCAATAGATTGGCGGTTTCCCCCGGGGCGATCTGGAACGTGTCCCCGGCGATTGTCGCCGCGCCACTGGAGAAGGAGGTCGTCGAGGCAAAGAGGGTGTCGGCCGAGTCGATGACGCCGAATGTGCCGGCGTCGCGATAGATGAGGACTTTCGAAACAACGGATGTGGAGAGGTTGCCCAGATGCGTCACTTTGACGCGGCTGATATCGACCGCCTCTTTCGTGTCCGCCCCGACACCCAGGACCGCCACGACGATGGTGTCATCCTGCTGGATCGTTTGGGCCGACGCGTGGTTGATCAGCGCCAGGAGCATGCGACCGGGGCTGGTGTCGACTTCAAACGAGCGCGAGTCGGCGCTCGCGTTGACGTTGCCGGCCGTATCCACCGCCTTGACCCGCCACCGGTATGAACCGGCAACGATAAAGGGCGTGACCTTCCAGGAGGTGTCATAGACCTTGGCCTGCCGGACGGTGTCCGAGAAGTCCGAGTCCGAGTAAGTGGTGACCTGGACGATGTAATAGGCCAGTCCGGAAACCGTATCGACCGCGGCGGTCCAGATGAACAGCGGCGTGGCGTTGACGGTTCCCGAGTCGGTCGGATAGGTCAGCGTCACTTCCTTCGGCGCGGTCGAGTCGATCGAGATTCTCCGGGACACAGTCAACGCGGAATTGCCGGCGGTGTCCAGCGCCGTCACCCGCCAGAAATAATGGCTGTCGGTCAATCCCGCGGACGTGTAGCTGTCGACCTTCTGAGTCGCCGTCTCCGCGACGCGGGTGAACGCCGAATCAAAAGCGATCTGCAGGATGTAGGTCTCCGCCGTGCCGGACCAGGAGAAGGTCGGCGTGGTGTCGAACGTGATGGTGCTGTCGGAGGGAGACGATGCGGCGATGAGAACGCCGGTGTCAAGCGTAAACAGGCGCGAATCGGAGAAAGAACCGATGTTGCCCAGATCGTCAATGGCCCTGACCCGCCAGTAATAGACATTTTCCGGCAGGGAAGAGTCGCCGGGGATGGTGTCGGCGGTTGCCGTCCCGTCCAGCGTGTCCCTGAAAATCAGGCTGGCGAACGCCGGACTGACCGACACTTCCAGAACATAGCTGTCTATCCCCACGCTGTCGGCGGCCGCGATCCAGCTGAATGCCGGGGTCGTATCCGTCAGCAGGACGTTATTCGACGGACTGTCGAGCGTGACTTTGGCGACGGCCGTATCCAGGAGGAATCCGCGCACCGAGCTGAACGCGCCCTGATTGGCCACATCGTCGATGGCCCGGACGCGCCAGTAATAGGTGTCGTTGTATAGCCCCGTCAGCGTATCGCCGGTGAAAATGCCGTCCACGGTGTCCGTAAAGAGCAGAGTCGCAAACGAACTGGTTCGCGAAACGTCGATCGCGTAGGAATCAACGCCGACGCTGTCCGTGACCGCGCTCCAGGTGACAACCGGCTGGGACTGGGTCGTCTCATGGCCGTCCGCAGGCAATAGCGGCGTCACGGTCGATATGGAGGTGTCCAGGATGAATCCGCGAACGGAGGAGTAACTGCCGGCATTGCCCAGATCGTCGATTGCCCGAACACGCCAGAAATAGGTGTCGTTGTAGAGCCCGCTCAGGGTATCGCCGGTCAGGGAACCGTCGACGGAGTCGGTAAAGATGAGGCTCGAAAAGGCGCTGGACTTCGATACCTCCACCGCGTACGTATCGATTCCCACGCTGTCTGACACCGCCGACCAGGTCATCACCGGGGTCGCGTTCGACGTCTCATGGCCGTCGGCCGCCAACGCCAACGTCACCTGGCCGGTCTGGGTGTCGAGGACAAGGCCGCGCGGCGTGGAAGTGTCGTATGTTCCCAGGCTGTTGCGGCCGATCACGCGCCAGTAGAAGGTGTCCTGATAGGGCATAATTTTGATGACAAACGTTTCCCGCGTGTCGTTCACGGAATCGACCAGGGT
>CAZHRJ010000175.1:0-5517 GCA_964534765.1 uncultured bacterium | reverse complement strand
CTGGAGGCGTGGAGCGCCGCGGCGCCTTCACGATAATTCAGATCTACAAACATTAGATCAAGTCCCCATCTCGATCTCCAATCCGCCGTCCATCTAGATGATGATGAGTGAATCGTCGATGTTGATCGTAATGGGCGCCGGCGCCGGCTTGTTCGCTCTGGCCGTTGTCTTTTTTTCCATCGCAACGCCGGTGCGTGTCTTCGGTCGATGGTGGTCGACCGGCGCCGACCTTCTGGGTCTTGCGTGTCTTTTTGCTTCAGGATATTTCATCCTCTCACCGCTCGTGGTGCCGGCCTATGCCAAAGCGGCCGAAATTTACGCGCTGTCGGAACAGTTCAGTTCATCGAGAGCCGTTCGGAGCAAGGACCTGACGCACGTGTTGGGATTGACGGCCGCGCTGTTCTCGCTGGGCGTCTGGAAAGGATGGAGGAAAGTCCGATGAATTTTCTGGCCTTGTTGCAGTCGGCGCTCTATGTGATTTCCGAGGCGTTGCTCTATCCGGTCATGGCAATCCTGGTTTTCCTCTTTGGGGTGATCGTTTTTCGCGCCGGAGAGATTCTGGCCGAAGGATTGAGACGTCGGACGGTCAAAATTCCGGATCCCGCCGACGCCGGGATGTTTCTATCCGCCGACGCAGATTTGTCGGCGTTGTCCCCCGCCGTCCGCCGATTTTTGCGGTCAATTCAAAATTCATCGCCCGCAGTCACGTTGGACGTGCAGATTGCTTACCGCCTGCAGGAGCGGGAAGAAGCTTTGAACTGGGAGCTGGCCCGGCACCGGCGTCTCGTCAGGATCGGTCCCATGCTTGGACTCATGGGTACGCTCATTCCGATGGGCCAGGCCTTGGCGGCTTTGGCGGAGGGCGAGATGGACAAGATGGCCAACGCGCTCATCATCGCCTTCACCACCACGATCGTCGGTCTCTTCATCGCGGGCGTCGCCTATGTCCTGTCGCAGTACAAGGCGCGCTGGGTGTCGCAGGATCGCCGGACGATGGAATTGCTCGCCGAACTGGCCGCGCTGCAGAAAACGGGCGGACGATGACGAAGTTTCTGGGCCGCCGTCGCGCGTCGGACGCCGGAGAGGTGGCGGACGACAATCCGCTCGACATGGTCGCCAATCTCTTCGACGTGGCGACGGTCCTGGCGGTGGGGCTCATGTTCGCGCTCGTCTCGGCCTATCGCCTGATGGATCTTCTGTCGCCCGAAACGGAGGTCACGATTACGAAACAGGACGCGAAGGGAAATCTGGAAGTCATCGTCAAAAAGGGCAAGGAAGTGAAAATTCAAAAAGTGACGGACAAATCTCTGCAAGGGCAAGGCCTGCGGCTAGGAGTCGCCTATAAACTCGCTGATGGCCGTGTGATTTATGTTCCGGAGGGCGTTCCCGGCAAATGAGATCGTCGAATCGCATTCTTCACTGTTTGATGATGTGCTTCTCCATATATATATGGCCGCTCCAGCCCGCCAAAGCGCACGAGGGCCATGAAGAGCCGCACGTGCGGATCAAATATCTCGTCGGGCCCAACAATCCGACGACCATCGCATCGGGACTCCGGCAATTCTTCGCGGAACACCCGGACCTTCGCGATCTCGTCACCGTCGACGTCAAGACCACCGCGGATCTCGAGGCGGAAAATTACACAGAGGAGGAATTCGTCAAATCCGACGCCGTCATCATCGATATCATGTCGGTCCGGATTCAAACGGATGTTCAGGCTGGATTTCCCAGCAAGATCATTCAGGCGGCGCGGCGGAGCGGCGGCCGGATTTTCGCGGTGAATCAGACCACCGGTCTCGACGACGAATATGCCGCGATGGGCATCTGGTACGACCCGACACTTCGTCAATACTGGGATTACGAAGGCGCGGAGAACCGAAAAAACATGGTGGCGTATCTGCTCCGGAAATATTTCGGCTACCACGATTTGGCGCCGGTCGATCCTGCGCCGCCGCTCCAGACCGGATATTTTCACCGGCATGCGCAAGGCGATCTTGCGACGGCCCACTTCGACACGTATCTGGCGTGGTACAAGGAGAAGGGACTGTATAAAGAAGGCGCGCCGTGGGCGGCCGTTCTGACGTTCCGGTCATCATTTTATTCGTACAACTCCGCGTGCGAGGATTCGTTCATCGCGAGTCTCGAAGGGCGGGGATTCAACGTGTTCGGAGGTTTTGGTTATCCAGAGGCCAAAGCCGCGGAGGCGCTTCTCATCGACGCCGCCGGCAAGCCCCGGGTTTCAGCCGGAGTCATTTCATTTATTTTCCGGTTTTCCGATTTCAATACCACGGAAGTTCTATCCAAAGTGGGCGTTCCGGTCTTTGACGCCATTGTCGCGCACCATCCGCACCGGCCGGGCGGGCCGAAGGGGCTGTCGCCGTTTGAAGTCGCGTGGCAGATCGCGGTGCCGGAAATCGCCGGCGCGATTGTGCCGATGATGGTTGGCCAACAGGTGGCGAAGCGAGATCCCGAGTTCGGATTCGACATCTTGTACCGTACGCCGATGCCAGACCGCATGCAGAGGATGGTGGATCGATTTGTCGCCTGGCACAGACTTCAGACAACACCGAACGCCGAGAAGCGCGTCGCGTTCATGTATTGGAACTATCCGCCCGGTAAGGAAAAAATCGGGGCGAGTTACTTGAACGTCTTTGAGAGCATCCAGAACGTCATGCGCGGGATGCGGGACGCCGGATACGCCGTCGGAGACCGGAAGCCCGCCGCGGAAATGCTTTTGAAAAACGCCCTTGCCTACGGCCGCAATGTCGGCCGATGGGCGCCGGGGGAGTTGGACGCGATGATCCGAAACGGTGACGCGGTTCTGTGGCCGGTGGCGGAATACCAGAAATATTTTCTTCAGCTCCCTGACACGTTCCAGGCCCGCGTTCTCAAGACGTGGGGACCGGCGGACAAGACCGACATCATGGTCGTGAACGATCCGAAAAGCGGCGAACGCTCGTTTGCGATTCCGGCGGCCCGGTATGGCAACGTCGCGCTCCTGCCTCAACCCACGCGCGGGTGGGAACAGAATTACGAAAAGATGATCCACGACAAGGAACTCGCGCCGCCGCACCAGTATGCCGCCGCGTACCTCTGGATCAAGCACGTGTTCGGCGCGCACGCCCTCATTCACACCGGCACGCACGGCACGCAGGAGTGGCTGCCGGGCGCGGAGGTCGGCCTGCTCGGTGAGGACGATCCGGAGATCATGGCGCAGGACCTGCCGATTATTTATCCCTACATCGTCGATGATGTCGGCGAGGGAATCGTCGCCAAACGACGCGGCGCTGCCGTCGTCATCGATCACATGGTCCCGCCGCTTCAGAAGGGCGGTCTCTACAAGGAATACGCCGAACTCTTTGAAATGATCTCCGACCACGACGTGGCGTTGCAGAAAAATCCGCAGTTGGCCCAACAGTATCTCTCCGCCACCGCCGACAAAGTCCGGCATATGGGCATCGCCAAAGATCTGCGGATCGAGCACCGGATGGATACACGTCCGGACGCCCCCGATTCGACGGCGTTTAATCACGACGTTCTGCACGAGGTCGAGGAATATCTGAAAGAGCTCAAATCGACCAACACGCCGACGGGCCTTCACACGATGGGCGACGCTCCGCGCGACACGTTGATGACCAGCACGGTCGAGGCGATTTTGGAAGTCGAGTCCGGGCTGACGGGCGATGCGCGGGTTGCAAGGGGCAGGACTCACGAGGAGAATATCAAGAAGGGCGCGCGCCGGGAGATTTCAAACACGCTGGCGGCGCTCTCCGGCCGCTACATCTCCACCGGCACGGGAAACGATCCGGTTCGAAATCCCGAGTCTCTGCCGACCGGCAAAAATTTCTTTGCGTTTAACCCGCAGAAAATTCCGAAAAAAGCCGCCTGGGTCCTCGGCCAGCGTCTGACCGATGAGCTGATCGCCGAATACCGGGAGAAACACGGCGGCGCCTATCCGGAAAAACTGGCGTTCGTCCTCTGGGGCACCGAGACGATCCGGCACGAGGGCGTGATGCAGTCGCAGATTTTGTATCTGCTCGGCGTGCGGCCCGTGTGGAACGACTGGGGCAAGATCGAGGGCATCGAGCTGATCCAGCGCGAGCAACTGGGCCGGCCGCGCATCGACATCGTCATTTCGGGCTCGGCGCATGAGTGGTTCGCGGAGCTGGAACGTCACATCGACCGCGCGGTGCAGATGGTCGAACAGCTCGATGAGCCGGATAATTTCGTCCGCAAGCACTATCTGGAGACGCGCGCGGAATTGATTCGGCGCGGCGTTGAGCCGGCGTTGGCCGGGCGATTCGCGGGCGTCCGGATTTTCGACGAGCCGCCCGGACGGTACGACTTGAACGTCTCGCGCATGGCCAAGGCCAGCGGCGCGTGGGAGTCGGATTCGGTCGTCGCCGAGGAGTATCTGCGGCGCATGAGTCACGGATACGGGCATGGATTTTGGGGTGAGCCGATGGGTGAAGTCTATCGCATGACCCTCAAGGGCACGTCGACGGTGGTTCACAGCCGGTCGACTGCAATCTACGGCACGCTCGATAACGATGACTTTTTCATGTACGCGGGCGGACTCACGCGCGCGATTCAGGAGCTGGACGGAAAATCGCCGGACCTTCAGGTCATGAACCTCATGGATCCTTCAAAGCCGCGCATGGATTCGATCGATCGCGTCATGGGCATCGAAATGAAATCGCGCTATCTCAATCCCAAATGGATCGCGGGCATGAAGGCTGAGGGCTACGAAGGCGCGGCGCGGATGGGCGATTTTGTCGAGAATCTCTGGGGCTGGCAGGTCGTCAAGCGCGACGTGGTCGACGAGGCGAAATGGCGTGAGGTGTATGAGGTCTACGTCAAGGACAAATACAATCTCGATATGAAAAAATTCTTCGTGAAAAAGAATCCGTGGGCCTATCAATCGATCACCGCGCGGATGCTCGAGGCGATCCGGAAAGAATACTGGAAGCCGGGAGATCCCGAGGTCGCCAAAACACTGGCGCGCGAATACGTCACGAGCGTGCTAGAAAGCGGTCTCGCGTGCTCCGAGCATGTTTGCAACAATCCCTTGCTCGACAAACTGGTGGAGGCGACGCTGACCGTCCCGGGTCTTCCGGCGCCCGAGATCGTGCAGAAGTTCACACAAATCCAGCAGGTCGCCCGCGGAAAAACGCGCGAGCGGGCGGCCCAGGAGATGCAAAAAATCGCCGCCGCGTGGGCCGCCGAAAAACCGGTCCAGAAAGTCGCGCGGCGTCAGTCGGAAGTCGTCGCCGGATACGAGATGGAGGAGGAAATCAAAAAACCGTCGAAGGACCAACCGTCGTTCGGCTCCGGCGGACGTACTTGGGGCGCGACGTTCGTGGTTCTGGGCGTCCTCGGCCTCGCCGTATACGGCGCCTGGCGCGGCCGCAAAGCCGCCTGAACCGTTCCGAGCGCCTTTTCGTTCGGCCCCGGCGCGGAACTTCGCGCTCCGATGGGTTCGGTCATCTGGGAGAAGTGACTGCGGCGCTGTCGGCG
>CAZHRJ010000174.1:0-5627 GCA_964534765.1 uncultured bacterium | reverse complement strand
GTCCCTTTTGCCCTTTGTCCTTCAGAATTATACGGATTTACGTGCATGGAGCGTCGGCGAAAAAGGGGCGAAGCGAAGCCGCCCCTTTCGCCGACGCGGGGCGCCTGCGTGAATGACCGTTGCCGGAGTTCTTCAGGCGTTTGCGAAGTAATGCAGAAGCGGGGGGTCAAACCGTAAGTTGTTGAGTTTACATGGAACAACAATCCACAGAATCTGCGCTCCGCCAACCGCAACAGGAACAATCCCACAAACCGGAACAACAACGGGGGTTCGGGTGGTGTGCGCGCGCAGCAGACCTTGGCCGACCGCCGGCCCATTCCGGAAAATACTTGACAGATGCATATCGTTTCGTGTAAATATATATAAAAAAGGAGTTGATAGTATGCGTACCACGATTGACTTGGACAAACGGCTGGTGGACAAAGGCATCCGCCTGTCGGGATGCAGGACGACGAAAGACTTGGTTCATCAGTCCATTGAGACCATGGTGAGGCTCAAGGAGCAGGAGCGGTTCTTGAATTGGCGCGGCAAGATCCGCTGGCGGGGCAACTTGGCCAAACTCCGGGGCGATGCCGCCTGATCCTCGTCGATACCAGCGTCTGGATCGATTTCTTCCGCCCCCGCCGATCGCCCGCCTCCGAACTTTTGGCCGCCATCATGCCGACCGATGAGATCGCCATCACCGGTCTCATCTGCGCCGAAATCCTGCAGGGCATCTCCGACACACGCCAGTTTGCTGCCGTCCGAACGTTCCTGCTTGCCCGCCGTTTTTTCGAACCGGCCGGCCGGAACACCTACGTTCGCGCGGCCGCCCTGTACGCCAAATGCCGCCGCAAGGGATTGACGATCCGCAGCGTCGTTGACTGCGTCATCGCGTCGGTCGCGCTGGAGAACAGTCTTGCTGTCCTCCACCGTGACCGCGACTACGGCCATATCGCCTCCGTCTGCGCTCTGCGCATCTTCCCGTCGTCCGAATGATCAAAGAGATCGGGATCAGGTCACACTTGCAGTTTTGAGGTGAGACACAAGTGAGCAGGTCCGGACTGGCTCTGATTTTGATTGCCTGTTGCCTGGTGTCGGCGCCCTTTCGCACCTCGAGTAGCGCATCCGGAGACGACGCCTCCCCGATTCTTTTCCTCCACGGCATCGCCTCCTCCGACCTCACATGGGACGCCGTCGTCCACAGGTTGACGAGGGGCACGCTCATCGAACCGGCGACGAAGACTTTCGGCGGGACTCTGGGGGCACGCTCGCCTCTGTCGCCCAAGCCCAAAAAAGGCGATATCTACACCCTCAACTTCTCCGATAACCAGAACCTGACCTTCGACGCTCAAGGCGTGGAAGTGGCCGCGGCGGTCGACGAAATCCGAACCCTCACCGGGTCCGACAAAGTCATCCTCGTTGGCCACTCGATGGGCGGCTTGGCCGCGCGCGCCTATGTCCAGAACCACGGCGCCGATCGCGTCGCCGGCCTGGTCACCATCGGCACGCCGCATGCCGGACTTCTTCTGGCATACATCGACGAAGCGATTACCGAATATGAGAAGTCCGAGCCGGCGAAGGCCAACCTATTGCGGCTGTATCTGACGCGGATTCAAAACATTCAACCCAATTCCATAGCCGCCAGGGCGCTTCGGCCGGAGAGTGACGACATGCGGCGGATGTATGAACAGGTGTTTCCGCCGCAAGTCCCTATCGTCAACATCGTGAGCGACTGGACTCCGGCGGATCCCGCCGAGCGGAGCCAGAAAGAGTTGTTGGGCGAAATCTCAGCGACAATCTGGCAAAAGCATTTTGTCTCCACGCGGACAGAAAGCCTTCTGGACGCCTACACGCCGGCCGTCCAGCGAAAATTTAACGACGGCCTCGTGCCGTTGCCGAGCCAGGACATGCGCATCGGAGTCGCCAACGGCCGCGACCTCGACATCCGGCACATCACCGTCAACGCCTTTTATACCGACGAACCCGGCGAGGTTGACGCGATACTGGAGGCCATCGAGCAAATTCGCGCGGCCCGGCCGACGCCGAGTCCGGCGGTGGGGGCCGATGTGCCGGATCAGTCGGCCGTTTTGTGTCTCGACGTGTCGGGAAGCATGGCGGGCGAGAAGCTCTCGCTGGCGGTTCGGAGCGCCTGCGAGTACATTGAAATGGCGGCGGTGGATAACCTGCGCGCCCAGGGCGGGCGAGGCGCGATCGGGCTTGTGGCGTTTTCAAGCGACGCCCGGGTCGTTTCGCCATTGAGAACCGATTTTACGGCGATGCCGGAAAGTCTGGAAACCCTTCGGGCGGACGGCAACACCAACATCGGCGCGGGCCTCGCGCAATCGATAAATCTGTTGACTTCGACGCCGGGCCTCAAGTCCGTGATTCTTCTTTCCGACGGCATCACCAACGAGGGCTTGACGCCGGATCAGATCGTGGCCGGCCCCTTGCGCGACGCGGTTCAGCAAGCCGCGCGGATATTCACCATCGGCTTGGGACCGTCGAAAGAGCTGAACGAGGAACTGCTCATGACAATCGCGCGCGCCACAGGCGGGGCATATCTCCATCTGACCGATCCCGCCCAGCTCCCGCAAATGTTCAGGAAAGCCAAACACCAGTCCGCGGGCGTCATCCTCGCTGAATCGGGCGGATCCATTTCCGAAGGCGAACGCAAATTCCTGCCGGTGTTTGTAGTCTCGCCCGGCCAGCCTGCGTTTCAATTTTCCCTCGGCTGGCCCGGCAGTCGACTGGGACTGGAACTGGCCGATCCCGCGGGCGTCAGCGTGACCGACCGTTATCCGGGCGCAACGGTGCGTCGAACGAAAACCCTGATCTACGGCGTCGTCGATCATCCGAAATCCGGCCGGTGGAAACCCGTGGTGATCGGAGAGGACGTTCCGGCGCCGGCTGAGCCGTTTTCATTCATCGTGTCGGCCGCCAAACCCGCGGCCAACCCTCCGGCATCGGCCGAATCCTGGGCCGCCGAATACGAATCAGCCCTGCGGTCCGGCAACGTCTCGAAAATCCTGCCGCTCTTTTCGCAAGACTTCAAAGACGACGCCGGCGTCACCTTCGCCGACCTCTACGGTTTGTACGTCAAAAATCACGCGTTGCATCGAAACGCGCAAGTGCGGGTGATCGGGTCGGAGGTCAAAGCCGACCACGCAGTCCTCAATCTCGAAATCGCCAACCCGCCCCGCCCGACGTACACGGTCACGTACATGTTAAAGCGGGGCAAACCCGGCTGGCGCGCCTACCGGGCCCAGCTCGGGACGGTTTCGGTTCCGGGGAAAAGAAGATAAACCGACGCGCGGCCGAATTGGTATGGACATCATCAGCCGAATAAGCAATACTCCGGAATTGTTTGGGGGGAATACATGGGACAAGTTCATATCGGCCAAAATACGACCATGAGGTGATGCCCATGTTTCCTCGTTTGGGATTGATGCTTGCCCTTTTTCTCTTCTTCTCCCCCGTTTCGTCCCACGCCAAATCCATTTTGATTCTCGCTTCCGACCCCGCCGCCTCCGAATCCTTGCGCGCGCGCCTCCCGGCCGGAATGCAGGCGGTCGGGACCGACATCGAGGTCGACGCGGACGGCAAAATGATCCGCACAGGTGAAGGCTCGAAGCTGGCCTTTGACCAGATTTTTGGCCAACTCTCCATGCGCGATGCCTCGGCCTTTCAATCCCTGCGTGGGGAATACAAACCGGATCTGGTCCTTGCCGCCTGGTTCGACAAATCCAAGGAAACCGTGAACAAAGCCTGGGGCATGGCCACCGTCGAGCGGACCTTGCATGCGGCACTGTACGACGGCGTGACCGGAAGGCGTCTTGGCGACGAGATCAAACGCACCGGGCGCGCGTCCGGGATCGTCGGCGCGGAGGATGCGGGCAAGAAGGCCGGCGAGGACGCCCTGCGGATTGATTTGAAACCCTTGTTCGATGCGGCGGCGAAATCCGGCGAAACGCCGGAGAGTCAGAAAATCCGCATAGATATTCGAGGACTGACGCAGGACAATTATTTTTCTCTGCGGGATGCCATGCTCAAGGCCGTTCAGAGCGCGGGGGTTCGGGAAGCGCCGCGCGAGGAATTTGACCGGGCGGGCGGGCGGCTTTCGCTTCGATCCAACATCTCGACTGACCCGGACGAGTTTTATCGGAATCTGTACTACACCCTCCGGTCGACGCGTGTCTTTGACAAATATGACATCCTCAAATCCGGCGACCGCCAGATTGTCGTCGAGCTTTTGCCGCCGGATATTAAACGACTTCTCATCACCAGCCTTCCGCCGGAACGGTACCACTCGCGGCTGGAGGCGTTTGAAAAGATTTTCGCGGCACAGGCCGGCGTGAGGAGCCTGACATGGCAGTACGTTGAAGGCGACGCGTCGGCCGGATCCGCCTCTCCCATGGCTGAGTTCCGGTTTCAGTTTGATGGCGACATGCATGCGTTCGAAAAGACGCTGTGGCATGCAGTGTCGGCCGAAAAGGGTCTTGCCAATATGAAACTTGTTTCGATCGACAGCGACGTGATCCGCTACCGCGCGGAATACGAGCCGGGCGACCGGATCGCGCTGGAAGTTGCGTTCAACAACATCACGCCGGCTAATTCGCGCATGGGGGGCGCGCGGATCGACCGGATCATGCAGTCGCTGGGGGTACTCAATCTGAACAAATCCTACGACCGGGACCAGTACCGGCTGGGGTACAAGTTCGAGATGCGCGCGCCGTCGGTCGATATTGACGCGCGGATCTGGCAGGCCATCCAGGCCGACACGAACCTCGCGGCGCTGGCGCAGGACCGCACAGCGGACAATTACATATCGTTCGTGTGGATCGAGACGACGCCCGAATCGCGACGGCTGAGGGTCCTGTTGAACAACCTATCGCCCGAAAATTATTCGACCGTCGGGAAACGGTTTCTGGCGGCGCTCAAAGCAATCGAAGGTGTGCGCGCCCCTGCCGAGTCGTACGACCGCGGAAGCAAAACACTGACGACCGAGTTCGAGGGCGCCGGGATCGGCATTCAGGACGTGGATAACCGGATATGGGCTGCGTTGGCCAAGGACGCCGATTTCGCCGGCATGCTCATGGGCGGGTTGTCTGGCGACGAGGCGATGTATTATTTCAAAAAACCGGAAGGCGCGTCCGAAATGCCGGTGGTGGTATATCTGCGCAGGGTCGGTGGGGAAGAATACAAGCGGGTGGGCACGGCGTTCCGGGACCTTTTGGCGTCGGCCGAAGGCGTATCGAACGTGACGTACGATTATGACCTTCGCGCCCGAACGGTGATCTATCGGATGTACTTTGCCGGGTCGAAGTTGTTCGATCTGGACGACGCCGTCGCCAGAAAGACCATCGGCCACGCCCTGTTCGGCGGGATTGCCCGCGGTCCCGGCCGGGAGAATCTACTGGTTTTTTATCACAATGCGGGCAGTATGACGGCGCAGGAATCAGCCCCCCCCGAGCGCGCGCCGCTCCTGCCGGAGGAAGGTTCCGCGGCTTCACCGCCGGCCGACAAGACCGGCAAGGCGATGGAAGAAGCGATGTCCGCGATTGATGTAGCCTCGGCTGGCGGCGCAGCGGCAGGCAAATCATCGGGATCGCTGGCCCAGCTCGTAGCGAAAATCGATCCGGGCGTTG
>CAZHRJ010000173.1:0-5748 GCA_964534765.1 uncultured bacterium | reverse complement strand
GTGAAGACGACATTTTTGCTCGAGTCTCGGACTACATGAGCTTTGACCCGGAACACGTCGCCGGTCGTTCCAACCACAACCGTCTCGCTGAGATATCCGGATCCGTCGGTATAGGCGGTGGTGGACGTGATGCCGGCCGTGTCGCCCAGTCGCGCGCCGCTGGATGAAAGAGCCGATCCGGCAGGATGAGTGAATGTGAATGACACGGTTTCGGCGGCGAGTCCGATCCCATTATTGTCCAGGACGCGAACTCGGATGGGCTGGGTACCGGCCGACCCGGGATCGGCCAGCTGGTGGTTGCCGGAGACGATGGAAATGGAAGCCGGCGCGACGCCGACGGCGGTGATCCATTGGGTATCGGAGAAAAACGACTCGTTGACGAATGTTGCGCCGTCCCGGCTGGTGAGGCGGTAGTAGTAGGTGGCGCCGCCGTCAACCTGCGTGTCGGTCCAGGTCGTATCGGCCGATTCGGCGGTCCAGACGAGGGCGTTGGCCCAATGTGAAGTGTCGGGCGAGTTTTTGAGGCGATAAATCCGCGCCCCCTGGAAATTGACCGAGCCGCCGTTGGTTTCCTCCTGGATCGTCGGGATGATCCATGTGACTTTGATCTGGCCGGCGACGGCCGTGTCAAGCGTCACCCCGGCCGGCGGCGCGGGGGCGGTGGTGTCGGCGCCGGCGGTGGTGTCGACGGGGCCGAGGCGGTAGGGAGAAAACTTGATGCTGGTTGCCATCCCGGTATCGAAAATCATCTTAGCGATCTTCGATTCGTCCGACGTGTTCCACCGGTTTCGGGTCAAGTCAAAGGAGTTGTTGGAGGTGTTGGATAGTCCGCTGTCGGGGTTGGATGAGGATGTGCGAAAGTTGTTTTTAACAAACGTGTCGGACGCGGAAGCGCCGTCGAGCGAAATTTGATAACCAAAATTGGAGTCGAGGGTATTTAGGGCGAAGAGGATGTTGGAACTCGATAACGCCTTGATCCCGATTCCCGCCGAGATTCCGATGTTCGACCGAGACATATTGTTGACGACCCTAATGCCGGAACAGGACGAAATTTCAATTCCCACCCCGGCCGTGGATCCGGCGCCGTTGTTTGCGGCGGTGTTGCTTTGAACGAGACTGTTGGAGCTGGCGGAAAGGAAGATGCCGGCGCCGGCGTTTGCGAAGACGGTATTGGACAAGAGGGTATTATTGGTACCTGAACCCACGGAAATTCCATCTCCAAACGATCCGCCGTTCGTATCGGCGCTGTTGTTCGAGATGAGATTATTGGAACTGTTGTTCAAGGCAATTCCGACACCGCCGGAAGAACCGTTCAGGCTGGTGACGTTGCCGCTGACGGTTAAATTGGAGCTCCAATTCAGAGAGATGCCGGCGTAGCCGTTGCCGTTGGCGACGTTGCTGGTGATGTCATTGTTGTTGGATCCGGAGTTGAGGGAAATGCCGTCCCAGCCGGTTGGGCCGTTGCCGGTGACGGTGTTGGCGCTGATAGTGTCGAACACGCAGGCGGAAAAATAGATGCCGTTGGCGCCGTTGGACTGGATCAGGTTGCTGAGGATCTGCAGGTACGAGCTGGAATCGGCATAAATACCGGACCCGCTCCCGGAGGTGTTGTTGTTCTGTATGGAGGATTTACTGATGGTGGTGGTATCGGATGAGATCAGATAAATGCCGTGCTCGCCATTCACGCCAATGCTGTCCTCCGTTAGAACGGATTGGTCGATATTGATCATCCGGATGCCCATAAACGACCCGGTGATTCCCAGCCCCTTGATCAAGAGACCGGTCTGGGTATCGGCGAAAATTCCGTAGAGACCCGAGGTGGAGTTCGCGCCCGGCGGATCAATGACGGTCGCGCTGGAATCCTTGCCGATGAGGCTCACGTAGTCGGTGTCGATGACGACGGTCTCGGAATAGAGCCCGGCGTCGACGTAGATCGTGTCGCCCGACTTGATTTGCGTGAGGGCCTGCATGATCGTCCGGTAGGGATATGCGGCGGCACCGTTGCCGGAGGTGTCGGATCCGCCGGCGGTTGTGAAGGAATCGATCGAAGAGCTGTACGAATCGTTGACATACCACCGGCCGCCGGTGTTCGGGGCGAGGGCGGGAAGGGCGAATTTCGTGTCGGTGAAGAACGATTCGTTAAAAAAGGTCGCGGTGTCTTTGCTGGTCAGTCGATAGTAGTAGGTCACCCCCGCGTCGACCTGCGTGTCGGTCCAGGTGGTCTCGGTCGACGAGATGCCGGTGCGTACCAGGTTCGCGGGATTGGACCAGTGGGTCGTGTCGGGCGCGGCGCGGAGTCTGTAAATGTTGACGCCGAAAAATCCAACCGCCCCGCCGTTTGTTTCCTCATTGATCGCCGGGATCACCCACGATACGGTGATCGCGCCGGCGGTGGCGGTCGTGTCGAGCGAAACATTCGCGGGCTTGGCCGGGGCGGTCGTGTCGGCGCCGGGGGCGGTGTCGACGGTGCCGATGCGGTAAGGACTGAAAACCAGCGAGTCTGCGCTGGACGCCGGGTGAATTTTCCTCCGGATGGCATCCTCATCGGTGGTACCCCACCAGTTCCGGTGGAGGAGGAATTTGGCCTGGGTTGAAACGATGGAGATGCCCGAGTCCGGATTCACCGGTGAAGGCAGAATGTTGTTTTTCTGAATGGTGTCCTCAGTCGCGCCGCCGGTTCTGTAAATTGCCCACTCGGCATTGGAATCGATCCGATTCTGAAATAGGATATTTCCGATAGAGGAGGCGCTTCCCACGCCGTACTGTCCGTTGTTGTGGATGAGATTTCCGATGATCCGGTTGTCGTTGCCGCCGGTGGTCATATAGATGCCGGAACTGGCGTTTGAGGAGATGGCGTTGGATTCGACGATGTTGTCGTTCGAGACGTTGAAGTAGATGCCGTGGGTTCCGTTCCCGGAAACGGTATTATTCCGCAAGGTATTGAAATCGCCGGTTGAGGTAAAAGAAAATCCGTGCTGGCTGCTGGAGTTCACCGTATTGCCGGTGAAGAGGCCGTATTTTCCCGTCGAAGTGATTCCGCTCTGACTGCTGCTCTGCACTGTGTTGTTGGTCGCCGTGCCAGAATCCGACGTGGCGAACACGATGCCGTCGCTGGACGTCAGGACGGTGTTGCCGGACACGAGGACGCTGTCGGAGGACGACATCTGAATTCCGTCGCTGACCGATTTTTCGACCCGGTTGCCGATCAGGCGGTTGTTGTCCGAGCCGGTATTGAGGTAGATCCCATATTGCCTGGAATACTGGACCCAGACGTTCTGGACGGCCGACGTGTCCACGTTTTTGAATTCCACGCCCCGGTAAAAGTTTTTCACGCCGATGTCCCGGACGGCCAGAAAGGCGCGCCCGGACGCGTAGATTCCCTTCAGGCCGTTCGTGGCGGAGCTGTCGCCGCGGTCCAGAACGGTCGACGCGGTGTCCTTGCCGATCAGCGTGATCGAATCCTTGTCGATATGGACCGCGGCGGTTTCTGTGGACGAAATCTGAACGAACGAGTCATACACGCCCGCGTCCACAACGATCGTGTCTCCCGCCGACGCCAGGGACACAGCTTTCATGATGGTCCGAAACGGAGACGACAGTGTCCCCTGGCCGGAGACGTCCGAACCGGTCGCCGTCACCCAGCTGTCACCCGTCACCGACGTGTCGTTCACGTACCAAGTGAGGCGCGATGCGAAGGACGCGCTGTCGGAGGGCTGGGAGTCGGAGAAGAAGCTCTCGTTGGTGAAGGGCGTGGCGGTGTCAAACGCCGTGACGCGATAATAATTGGCAGACCCAACGGCGACGCTCGTGTCCTGCCAGTTTGTCGTGGCCGATCCCACCTGCGCGACCTGGATCCATGACGATGTGTCCTTCACCGCGCTGCGGTACACCCGGTACCCGGACAGCGCCACCGCGCCGCCGTTGGATTCCTCAAGGCTTGAGGTGCCCTGCCAGGTGACGGTGACCGACGTGTCGTTTCCGGCCGCCGCCACCGTGTCCGGAGCTTTTGGCGCCGTCGTGTCGGCGCCCGAATTCGTATCGGCCGAGGCGAGTCGGAAAGGCGAATAAATCACGGAGTCGCCGTTTGCGCGCTGGTAGATCAGTTTCCGGAGAGCAGCCGAATCCGCGGTTCCCCACCAGTTGCGGGTCATCGTAAAGCGGGTAGCGGTCACCGTCGCTCCGTTGTAGACGCCGCTGTCGGGATTGGCCGCCGACACGCGGATGTTGTTTTTCTGGAACGTGTCGGCGGAGGCGTTGGCGTCGATGTAAATCTGGTAGCGCAGGTTGAACGTCACGTCATTGTCGATGATCAAGTGTCCGGAGGGTCCGCTGATGTAAATGCCGTGCTGGGCGTTGGAATCGATCAGATTGTGTTTGAGGACATGGCCGACACCGTTATCGATGTAGAATCCGTGGAGTCCGTTGTTCCGTGCGATATTGCTTGTGAATGTATTGTTGTCCACGCCAAGGGCGATCTGAAAACCACGGTTCGAGTTATTGTTGGCCGTGTTATTGCTGACGGTGTTGTTGTGGCTGCTGTTGGCGATATAGATGCCGTCCCCGTTGGCGTTGGCCGTGTTGCCGGACACGGTATTTCCGGTGGAGGACGATTCGAGGATGATCCCGTTGTTGCCGTTGGAATTTGCGGTGTTGTTGGACACCGTCCCGTTCTGGCAGTCCAGGAGGCGGATGCCGTTGAAATTCGCGTCGCAGGTGTTGTTGGTAACGGTGTTGGCCTTCGATGGCCACTGAACCGACGAATTCAGCCGGATGCCGACGAGGTTGTTGTTGCCGGCGGTGTTGCCGCTGACCGTGCAGCCGGAACTGCCATCGAGCAGAATGCCGTTGTCCGACGTCGTGAAACTGGCGATGGTATTGGTCACGGTGTTTGTGTCGGAGGCAACGTCGAGGTGGATGCCGTTGTTCCGGCAGGCGCCGGCGCTGTCGGATGAAATGGTCGATAGGTCCACATTGTAGAAATAAATCCCGGTGTAGGCGCCCGTCACGCCAAGATTGCGGATCGACAGGCCGACCTGTGTGTCGGCGTAAATGCCGTGGAGATTGGAAGTCGTATTCGCCCCCGGCGGATCAATCACTGTGGCGCCGGAATCCTTGCCGACCAGCGTGATGGAGTCTTTGTCGATGTTGATCCCGGCGGTTTCGGTATTCAGGCCGTTGATGTTGACATAGGAGTCGTACAGCCCCGCATCGATGTAGACCGTGTCACCGGCCGTCACGAGGCGCATCGCCATGGGGATTGATGCGAACGGTTTGGAGACCGTCCCCCGACCCGTGATGTCGGATCCGGCCGCCGTCGTAAAGGAGTCGGTCGACGACGAGTAGGCGCCGTCGTTCACGTACCAGTTGACCGTCGACGTGAATACCGCGCTGTCGGAGGGCTGGGAGTCGGAGAAGAAACTTTTGTTCGCGAAAGGTGTGGCGGCGTCGAAGGCCATCACGCGGTAGTAATACCGGACCCCGGCCGCCACGTCCGTGTCCTGATACCGGATGCCGGTCCGCTCGGCGACTTGGATCCAGGACGACGTGTCTTTGATCTGGCTGCGATACACCCGGTATCCCGACAGCCCCACCCCGCCGCCGTTCGATTCCTCCAGCGCCGTCACCGCGCTCCATTCCAAGATGATCGACGTGTCCGACGGCGATCCGATGATCGCCACCGTGTCCGGCGATTTCGGCGCGGTCGTGTCGGCGCCGGCGGCGGTGTCGACCTGCCCCAGCCGGAACGGC
>CAZHRJ010000172.1:0-5757 GCA_964534765.1 uncultured bacterium | reverse complement strand
AGGTCAAAAGCCTTACCAACGGCTCCGGCGATGCTTCACGTCGGAGCCGTCTTGTATGCGCTGAATCTGCTTTCGTTTCCCGCCTTCGGCGCCTCTACTCCCGATGTGGACGCGCTCGCCCGTCGGCTGTTCCCAGCCGCCCTTCGCATCGAGGAAAAAACAGCGTGGCTGGACGAGGCCGGCAAGGCCCGTGTCCGAAGTGAAAGCCGCCAGCCGTTCGACCGGGACCACATCTCCTATCGCATGCTTTCCGGCAGGGGCGGGGTTCTGGGATACGTCTTTGTGGACGACGTCAAAGGCCTTCACGAGATGATCACCTATTTGACCGCCCTGAACGCCGACGGATCGGTTCTGGCAATTGAGGTTCTGGCTTATCGGGAGGCCTACGGATTTGAGATCAAGTACGAGAGATTCCGGCGGCAGTTCGCCGGCAAGACGCTCAGGGATCCTCTCCGCGTCGGGACCGACATCCGAAACATCGCCGGAGCGACGATATCGACAGGCGCGATTTCAGCGGGTGTGCGGAAGATTCTGGCGATTTATGAGACGGCCATTGGGAAGAGCCGGACACCGACCACACCGGAAGTCGTACGGCGAACCCGCGTTCTGTGGGGTACGACTTTGTCCATTGAGGTTCTGTCAGACACGCCGGGGGCGGAGATGGCCATCGAGGCCGCGTTTCGAGAAGTGGAGCGGCTCACGCCTGTCTTTAGCCGGTATGACACGGCCAGCGAGATATCCCGTTTTAATCGAAGTGATGAATCAGGCTTTGGTGTTTCACACCCTTTCATGGACCTCTTCGAGCTGGCATACGCGATGTGGAAAGCGACAGAAGGCCGGTTTGATCCCACAAAGGCGGCGGGCGGCATGGGGAGAATTGTTCTGGACGAAGATACGCGCCGGCTGATCCGGCCGGCGTCGGAGACGCCGGCACTTGGGGCCGCGGAGCGGCTGATCCGCCGGCAAGCCGGCATTGTTTTGGACTTTGACGGCATCGCCAAGGGATACGCGGTGGACCGTGTGACCGATCTTTTGAAAAAGCGCGGATTCGCCCGGGCGCTGATCAATTTTGGAGAGAGCAGTATCGCCGCGATGGGGACCGGGCCGGGTGGCGGCTGGGAAATTCTGGTTCGCGACGCCCGGCGGCCCGGGTCCGTCACCAACGTGCCGCTGGTCGCGCTGGCGCTCCGGGACGCCGTCCTGTCTGTCTCCGGCTCATACGAGCGTGGTCCGCACATCATCGATCCGTTTACAGGCAAGCCGGCGGCTGATAGTTTGCAGTCGGTCGTCGCGGGTCCGCTGGGCCCGAACGCATCGGCGAACGCAGACGCTCTGTCGACGGCCCTGTATGTCGCGAGAAAAGAGGGCTTGGAGTTTGTCCGGCGCGCCGGATTTGAAGGCGCGTGGCTGGGGGAGAAGGGACTGGCGCGGAGCGCCGGATTTACAAAGTACGAGGTTGTGAAATAGATGACGCAGTATTACGCCCTGCCGAAATTTTCCCTGAACCGGGCCCGGATTTCGCAGAAGGTTCTGATCACATTCTTTCTCATCGGGACGCTCTTGGCGGTGTGGTTGTCGGTGTACACCCTGCATCATCGGACGGGGCTGACCGTCCGGGGCGTGGTCGAATACTATCTCGGCAACGAAGGCGTTGAGGGGGCTGGGGAGATCCTGTTCCCGAAATCGAAATCCGAGATGCTGGAATTTTTTCATATTCATTCTTTCACGCTGCTTCTTCTGATATTCATTCTGTGTCATTTTACGGCGCTGACCGCGCTGTCCGAGACCCGGAAGATTCTGAATTTCAGTGTGACGTTCCTGTCATTTCTGGGCATGATGAGTTTTCCGTGGGGAGTGCGGTTTGGCGCGAGTCCCGCGCGGTCGGAGGCGGCCGCGGGCGCGGCGATCTGCAGCGGATTTTTATTTTTAGCGGCGACCGCTGTCGGCGCGGCGGCGGTGCTCTGGGAGGTCTGGATATCGCCGCTGGGGGATCCCAGGACGCTGGACGACATGGAGGGCGGCCGCGGCGGCGCCGATCTCTGAACCGGCGGCCGGCTGTGCGCTTTACTTTACAATGTGAGGTAGGGTAAACTTTATCTGACATGAGAAACACGGGGCCCAGGAGTAAATTGACGGAGAGTATGGAGATGTATTTGAAGACGATTCTTCAGATCCAGCGCCACCGGCAGGTGGCGCGGGTACGGGACATCGCCGAAGCTCTGGACGTATCGATGTCGAGCGTGACGGCCGGTTTAAAGAGTCTGGCCGCCAAGTCATTCATCCGGCATGACCGATACGAGTATGTGCAACTGACAGACGACGGCAAGAAGCGAGCGGAGGATCTGCTGTACAAGTGCGAGGTGATGGGGAAATTTTTTTCGGAGTGTCTGGGTGTTGAGGAGGGGATAGCCAAGTCGGACGCGTGTTTGATGGAGCATGTGGTCAGCGGGGAGACCATCGACCGGATGATCAAGTTCATGGAGTACGTGGAGTCGGACCTGCAAAAGGGGCGGAAACTGATAGGTGAATTTCAATCCTTCGCGCGCCGGCGGCGAAGGAGGGTCTGATGTCGGAGCGCGGCGCAGGAACGGAGAATGGAACGATGACGGTACTGGATCTGCCCCGACACCGGTGGGCGAGGGTGGATCGTGTCGAGGGAGAGGACACGCTGTGCCGGAGGCTGCTGGAGATGGGATTCACGCCCGGCGAGTGCATCCGCCTTGTCGCCGCGGCGCCCTTCCACAATCCTGTCGCGGTCAACCTGCGTGGAACCGTTTTTGCCCTCCGAGACAACGAAGCGTTCTGTTTAAAAGTATGTCTGATGGAATAGGCGCCACAAGCGCCGGAGTCGCTCCGCTTGTGGTTCTGGTCGGCCAGCCCAATTCCGGCAAGACCACTCTCTATAACGCGCTGACCGGTTCGCACTACCGCACCGTGAACTACCCGGGATCGACCGTTGAATACGCCGTCGGCCGGGGTCCGGTTGGCGGTCGAGCGGCGCGAGTGATGGATACGCCGGGGATATCGAGTCTGACGAGCCAGTCGCCGGACGAGGAGGTCACGGCGCGGCTGCTGTTTGGCGAATCGCGGCATGGTCCTCCGGACGCGGTGGTGGTTGTAGCGGACGTGACCCAGTTATGCCGGCATCTTTACCCAGCGAAGCAGTTGATTCAATCCGGCCATCGGGTAGTGGTGGCGTTGACGATGGCGGACATTCTGGAGCGCCGGAAGAAAATGAGTCTGGACACCGCCGTGGTGGCAGCGCAGCTGGGTTGCCCGGTCGTCCGTGTGGACGGCCGGACGGGCGCGGGCGTGGAAGAGCTGAGAAGGAAGATCGGCGAACGTCTGCAGGAATTCCACCTGAAGCCGCCGACGCTACCGGCGCCGGCCCAGGAGGCGGATATTTCATCAGTCTATCGGGATCTGGAGCGAATTCAGACTGAGGCCATCAGAGTGACCGGCGCGGGCAGTGACCTGCAGAAGCGCCTGTCGGTATGCATGCCGGACGCGTTGACGGACCGTCTGGACCGGATTTTTCTTCATCCGGTGTTGGGAGTGATATTTTTTGGCGCTATCATGACGGTGATATTTACATCGATTTTCTGGCTGGCGCAGCCGATGATGGATGCGATCGACCGTTCCGTATCGATTCTGGCGGGCGCCGTAGGGGCGATTCTGCCGGACATCTGGCTGACCCAGCTGATCACGGACGGCGTGATCATGGGCGCGGGAGCCGTAGCGGTTTTCATTCCCCAGATCGTCATTTTATTTCTGGGACTGGGTATGCTGGAGGATTCGGGATATTTATCGCGCGGCGCGATGATCGTAGACCGGCCGCTGGCCGCGGTGGGACTATCGGGCCGGGGATTTGTGCCAATATTATCGGGGTTTGCATGCGCGATCCCGGCGATGATGTCAACGCGAGCGATACCGAACGCGAGGGAGCGACTGCTGACGATATTCATTTTGCCCTTAATGGTTTGCAGCGCGCGACTTCCGGTCTATGGTCTTTTGCTGTCGTTTCTCACCCCGCCAGACCGTCCCTGGATTGGCGGCCTGGGGTTGACGGGACTGTATCTGTTCAGCGTGGCGTCGGGCCTGATTGGCGCCGCCCTATTCGGCAGATTCTTAAAATTGGAAAAATCGAACCGTCCGGCGCTATTACTGGAACTGCCGGCGATTCGCCGTCCGAAGTTGCGAGTGGTTGTGGCGACGACGTATCAGAGGACGAAGTCGTTCATTCAAAAGGCCGGTGGTACGATTCTGGCGATCGCGGTGATTCTATGGGTGCTGACGCATTTCCCGCCGCGGCCGGGAATGACGGAGGGGGAGGTACTGGCAGGGTCCGTTGGCGCGTCGATCGGACAGTGGATCGAGCCGGTGATGCGGCCACTAGGTTTGGACTGGCGCGTTGGGGTGGCGATGATCTGCGCGTTTGCCGCCCGGGAGGTATTTGTGGGCGCGCTGGCGCTGGTTCTATTGGTTTCGAGCGCCCCCTACGGGGGAGGGGCTCTTGAGGCGCCCCTTCTTCTGGCCATGCGGAACGCGGTCCTTCCAGACGGGAGTCCTCTTTTTACCCTATCCTCCTGCATCGGACTGATCGTATTTTTTGTTTTTGCGCTCCAGTGCATGTCCACTGTTGTGGTCAGCCGGAAAGAGACCGGCGGCTGGCGGATACCGGGTATTCAGTTGGGCGCGTTTACGCTGGTGGCCTACGTCGCCGCCGTATTTTCGGTGCAGATCCTCCGGTGGTTGGGCCTGCCGTAATCAGATCAATTTTTGTCGAACGATTTGAAAAAAGGACGGCCCCCGGCGGCGGTTGAGGCGTACGAATTTGGCGGGGAACGGCGACGGCAGGATTTGAATAGCGGAAGGGTTTGATCCGAGTTTATAAACGCGTTGTCCATCCAGGCTGACCCGTAGATCCTTGTGACGATCCACCCATGAGATATCGATTTCGGCCTCCGACACGACCATCGGCCGGGCGCGGGGAGGGTGAGGGCAGAGCGGCACGATGAGGACGGCGCGCATTTCGGGAGACAGCACGGGCCCGCCGGCGGCCAGAGCATGACCCGTTGAGCCGGTCGGAGTCGACACGATGACGCCGTCGAGATTAAAGACGCCCGCGGATTCGCCGCCGATGGAGAGAGACAATTCAGATATTCTGGCGAGGCCTTCGCGAACCAGAAGCATTTCATTCAGCGCGGCACCCAAGTGTTTGCGGTGTCTGGATCTGACTTGCCAAACGTCGAGCATTCTGCGTTCTTCAACGGAGAATTTTTCAGAGAGGATCGAGGCGAGGCCGCTCAGCACGCTCTCACCGGTCAATTCCGCGAGAAAGCCGAGCCGACCCACGTTGACGCCGACGATGGGCACTCCCCATCGGGCCGCCTCCGGGGCGGCGGCGAGAATGGTTCCATCTCCGCCGATGACGAAGAGAACCTGGGCCTTGGCCATCGGCACGATCGCCGCCTGGCCGGCGACAGCCCGGCGGAGTTTTCTGGCGAGAAGAACCGCTGAGGGTTTATGCGGATGCCACCGAATGGCCAACCTACGGATCATAGAATCCCAAAGTAACTCTCCAAGAAGCATAGGGCAAGCGGTTGGAGATCATCAGGGCAGAGCGAAGGCCGTCGAAATAATTTTCCGGATCGAATCCGGCGTCACAGCCCGCGCGGGGGGTCGCCGCAGGCGGAATAGATACTCGATATTACCATCGCCTCCGCGAATGGGACTCGCCATGAGTTCGGACAGGAC
>CAZHRJ010000171.1:3167-5783 GCA_964534765.1 uncultured bacterium | reverse complement strand
GCAATCTGATACCGCGGATGGTCTGCGCCGGCGATTGCCATGGACGGCAAGGGTTCGCCGGCCTCGTCCGCCATTGCCGTGCCGCCGAATCCCAACGAGGCCAGACCCACCAGGGCCATGAAGATCCAGGCGGATTGACCGTGCGCCATGTGTGCGGTCCTCAATTATTTTTTTCCGTCGATTTTTTTGCCGCGATGGTTTCCCTGGGTTTGGCGACCTGATCGGCGTCGAGAGTCCGGACATTATGTTCGATGGACTGGAGGAGGGAATCGAAGGAGTTGTTCGTGAGGACTTCGTTGAACTGTGACCGGTAATTTTCAATCAGACTCACTCCCTCGATCTCGACGTCATAGACCTTCCACTGGTCCGCGCGGTTCACCATGCGATAATTCATCAGGATGTCGGCTTCCTCTGCGTTTTTCCGGATTTTAGCGAGCGAGTAAATTTTGGCGTAATTGCCCTTGAGTTCCTGCCGGGCGATGAGGATATCGACGATTTTGTATGGATTATCGGATTTGACCAGATGGGCCGTGAGCTGATCGATGTAGACCCGTTCGAGAAGCCGCTTAAAGGAAGCGGTGAGCGCGTCGATCTGTTCGGGTTTGAGCTGCCGGGCGTGAACGCCGAGCGCGCGGATGGCGATTTCGCGGAATGTGAAGAGCGGTTCCAGCTCGGCGATGAGCCGCCGTCTGAGCGCCGGGAGATTGTCCGAGTTCTGGAGACCCGTGTCGCGGAGAATGGCCAGGGTGCGGTCGATTTTGCCCTGAATGACCGCGCGCGCGTCCTGTGCCCGCGACTCAATCGGACCGGCAAAAACAAGGAGGAACGAAAGGATGGTCAAGAAACCAGATGTCATCTCAAGGATTCTCCGTTTTTTTATCCGTGCTACCGAACATTAATTTGCCTATCATTTCCTCCATAATCAATGGGGGCTGGGTCTCCACAATTTCTCCCGCGCCGTCCTTGGCAATCGGCGGCAGGCCGCCCGGCGAAATCGAAACATACTGTTCGCCCAGAAGCCCCCGGGTGCGGATGGAGGCGATGCTGTCTTCGGGCAAATCGACCCTGCTGTCGATCTGCATCGTGACGACCGCCTTGTAGTCCTTCAGCTCGATCGACTCCACCCGGCCGATGCGGATGCCGAGGAGTTCGACCGCGGTGTTGGGTTTAAGGCCTGTGACATTCGAGAAGGCGGCCTTGACCGGATATCCCTCGGGCGCGAACCAGCCGACATTGCCGAACGAGACCGAGAGGTAGATGAGGCAGAGGATGCCGAGGAGCATAAAGACGCCGACGGCGAAGTTGAGTTTACGTTCCATGGAAGGCGTCCAGAGGCCCTTCGACCGACTCCCGGATGTATCGTTTCACGTCGCGGTTGGCGGAAGACATGAACCGTTCGGGGAAGTCGACGGAGATGATTTTGCCGCGGTGGAGCATGGCGACTTTTTGAACGATCTGAAAGACTTTTTGAAAATGGTGCGTGACGATGACGCCGGTGAATTTGAGTTTGCGGTGGAGCCGATAGATGAGGCGGAGCATGGAGTTGGCGATGAGGGGGTCAAGGCCCGTGGTCGGTTCGTCGAAGAAGACGTTGCCGGGGTCGAGGATGAGAGCGCGTGCGAGCGCGACGCGTTTTTTCATTCCGCCGGAAAGTTCCGCGGGATATTTTTTCTCCGAACCCAGCATTTCCACCATTTCCAGATGCTCCATCACGCGCTGCCGGATCTGATCTTCCGATGACGCCGTTTTTTCACGCAACGGGAAGGCGAGGTTATCATAGACCGTCATGGAATCGAAGAGGGCGCCGCCTTGAAAGAGAACGCCGAGGGAATTGCGCAGGTCAACCAGGTCCCGGCCGCGGCTTGAGTGAACGTCCCGGCCGTCGATGACGACACTGCCCTGATCGGGCCGCATGAGGCCGATCATATTTTTGAGCAGAACCGTTTTTCCGGTGCCGCTCATTCCGAGGAGTGCGATCATCGTGCCGCTTTCGATGGAGAGATCGACACCGTCGAGCACGGATTGCCCCGCGAGGTTTTTTCGAAGATCCTGAACGAGGATCATGCTCAGTCGAACATCAGGGAAGTCATGAGGTAGTCGGAGATCAAAATCAGGACGCTCGACAGAACCACCGCCTCCGTCGACGCCCGGCTGACGCCTTCCGCGCCGTGACCGGTGTGATAGCCCTTGAAACAGGAAACCCATGCGATGAGGACGCCGAATACCGCCGCCTTGACGGCGCCATTGATGATGTCCCGCATCTGGACAAAATCGGTGATCCCGCCGAAATACGAGCCCCCGGGCACGCCGAGGAGCCCGACCGTGACGCCAAATCCCCCGAGAATGCCGACGACGTCAAAAAGCGCCGTCAGGAGAAAGACCGAGATCAGGGAGGCGATGTGGATCGGGGCCATAAAATATCGGAAGGGGTCGAGACCCATGATATGGAGCGCATCGATTTGTTCGGAGATCTGCATGATGCCCAGCTCGGCCGCCAGGGACGACCCGGCGCGGCCGGCGATCATGAGGGCGCAGATGACCGGCCCCAGTTCGCGGATAAGCGATAGGGCGACCACGGTGCCGACGCGGGACTGAGCGCCGAATTTGACCAGGCGC
>CAZHRJ010000171.1:0-3157 GCA_964534765.1 uncultured bacterium | reverse complement strand
GGTGAACGTGCCGATGAGCGCGATGAGCCAGAACGATTTGTTGCCGACGAAATGAATCCGCTGGACGATTCGGTCGACCTTGAGAGGCGGCTTAAGAAAAGCGGCGATCGTGCGCCCCAGAAACCGGCCGAATTGCCCCAGATCCTCTATGGAATGAACAGTCCAAGCGCCGATCGATTCGACCCAAGTCAGCATGAAGAGGCATGTGACCATAGTCCTGATGGAATGACAATACGGAGACCATTACTGGTAATCCGGCATACCCCCTTTCTTTCACGTCTGAGTTTGGCGTATACTGTGAGAAATTCTGGAGGGGCGGACATGGCGGAAGAGACGAAATCGAAGATCGACATGCTGGTGGCGGATGATGAGCCGGACATCTCGCAACTGCTGGTCCATGGACTCACCCCGGAAGGCATGGCCGTGCGGTCGGTCGCAAACGGCCGTCGCGCGGTGTTCGAATCTCTGCGGCAGACGCCATCGGCTGTCCTCATGGACATTATGATGTCGCCGCTTTCCGGCATGGACGCGCTCGGGCTGTTCAAGATCATCGAACCGCTCCGGGCCGTTCCGGTCATCATGCTGACGGCGCTGAACCGGAAAGAGGATGTCGTCCGCGCCATGAAGGCCGGTGCGGCGGATTACATCACCAAGCCCCTGGGCTTGAAAAATACCGCGGAGCGGATCCACCGGATCCTCGCGCGGCCCGCGCCGGCGATGTCGCCGCTGTTTGAGAATTTGAAATATGTCGCCACGTCGGACGGCGAGGCGATCCGGCTGTGTCTGGGCGGCGATCTGACGGCGGACGCGTCGGACGATCTGCTGGTGCTGATCCGGAATATGTCGCCGCTGTTCCCGCTCATCATCGAACTGGATCTCACCCGGGTGCCGGCCATCAAAGGCCGCATCGGCCCGCCGCTTGAAATGGCAAGGGACTCGATCATCCGCGCCGGCGGGGAGCTGAAGCTCACTGGATTTGATCCTGGCCGGTATCTGCCGGCCGCGATCGGCACGTTAAAGCATCTCTTCGGGATCGAGGAGGCATCGACCACCGGGGACGCGGCGTCGGCCGAAGCGCCGATGCGCCGGCGGTATCTGCAATCGGATATGACGGTTTCCGACGACATTTGCTGTTTGACCCTTTCGGGTGAAATGACGGGGAGGTCGAAAGATGAGATGACCGCGGCGTTGAAACCGGCGGAGAAGGCGGGTTTGCCGCTGGTCATTATCATGAATGAAATCCACGAAGCGGACGAGAAAGGGATGACGCATTTCATCCGGTATTTGACCGGATGGAAGAGCAAATGCCGCGTCAGCATCGGGATCGTCAGCCAGAACGCCATCGTCCGGACGCAGTTCCAACTGGCGCAAGGGTACATGGTCGGCGGACTGTACCGCGACACCTTCGAGGCCGCCGCGGCGCTGAAATCCGTTCCGTTTCCGCCGACCTGAAATCAAGAAGAATCGTGACTATTACCAGGTGGGATGTCTCGCCACAGGACGAACCACGAAAGGACACGAATAAACACGAATGAAGTCATCAAATCACTCCCACATAGACAATTCGCGTCCGTTCGTGACGTGGTGAATAGTCAAGAAGAATCAATCGATGATGAAGCGGATTTGAACCAGGCCAATCGTTATCGAACAATGGCCAGCTTGTCGACGAGTTTGTTTCCGCCGCTTTCGAGGATGTAGAGGTAAACGCCGGAAGCGAGTTTTTGACCGTGCGTGTTGGTGATGTCCCACACGGAGGTGTTCGACCCCGCGGCGCCGGTGGATTTGATTTCTCGGATTAATTTTCCGCCCACATCGAATATTTTGATCTTCACGTCGGCCGCGCCCTGCAAATTATACTTGAAGGTGACGTTCCCGGTCCCGTCCGGCCCCGGATTGGGATAGGCGAAGGTCTGCTCTTTCGAGAGGGGCGCCGCGAGGAACGGAGCGAGATAGCCGGGCACCCCGACGGCCAATTGCAAGGCCGTCCGAGCGGCAGCGGCGTGCAAAACGATCGATGCCGACTGGCGCAAATTCACGGGGCCATTCGGGCCGCCGAAGACATAGGCCTCCTGACCCGATGGAATGTTGGAGATGTTGTCCCAGGTCAGTGTGAGAGGCCCGCCCACGTCGCTTGCAACCGCAACGTCCCATGACCGGCCCTGTGGGTCCGGAGCGGCGAATGAAGCGGCCAGCCAGTCCTCAGATGGCGGATTAAATCCATTCGAAGCAGGTCGGACGGCCAAGGCCACAAATCCGCCCGCGGCGGCCGGAGGCTCGTACACCGCGGCCAGCGCGGCGCCCTGGGCCGTCGGGCGGACGCCCAGGTAATTCTGGGCATCCGATTTTCCGCCGGCCGATGCCATGATCTGGATCGACCAGTCGTTCTCCGCTCCGGGTTTGTTTTGCTCTTTGTAGTACGCCGACAGAAGTTTTGCGTTTTGCCCTCCCGAATACCCCGGCGCTTGCTGCAATATAGCCGTGTCCGTCTGCGCCACGTCGGCCGGGTTCGGAAATATCCAGATCGTGCAGGCCGACGTCGCTTTCACCCAGAATCCGACCATCGGCTTAAGCTGCAGCCCGCCCACGGCCGACGTCCCCGATACGATGGTTCCGGAAGGACTCGTGAGGGTGTTCGGACCCCAGAGATATTGCGCGCCGTCGTACCAGTAGAGGATCTTGCTCATCACACCGGATGCGTGGGCCGAATCCATGCTGATCATGTTTGACAGATTTGTTCCGCCCCAGGTGTCGCCGGAGAGGCCGGTGTCGACTTTGACCGAGGAGAGCCAGTCGATATAAAAATATTGCCCGGAGGCGATCTGGTTCCATCCAACATTTAGGCCGATTCGCACGGTGTCAAATCCCGCCGTTCCCTGCGTCCCCTCGTCAATCCGCCAACGCCTCGATCCCGCCACACCCGGCTTGACCCAGTACCCGCGGCCCCGGTCCATCGCGGGCGTCGCGTGGAATTTCGAGCTGTTGAGACTGGAGTTGACGCCCTTGTCTTCCCGCCATTCGTAAATCAGCGTCCCGGCGCCCAGATCCCCGGAGGTCAGGGTCGACGGATCGGCCGTCAGGAGTTTTTTGTTGGGGCCAAGCATCCGCCAGGACGAGTCGGGGATGTCCCGGCCGTCGGCGTAGGCGGTGAAGACGACAT
>CAZHRJ010000170.1:0-5852 GCA_964534765.1 uncultured bacterium | reverse complement strand
TGCAGTCCATGTTGCATCCCGTGATAATGGTGACATAGGCCTTGAAAGACGAAAAGCGAAGACAGGGGGTATCGGCCGATAAAAACTCTCCGAAATCGGCCTTCTGGTCGGACAGGAACCGCGCCACTTGCGTGACCTGGTCAGTCGGTATGACGGCGTCGAGGAACGGGAAGCGAACGCGAAGTTTGTCGCGCTCTTCGGACGCCACACATCCCATGACGGCCACAAATATTTCCGGGCGGAGGCGTTTAAAATGGGAGAGAGAGGCCAGTCTTGCCAGCCCGCGGGATTTGGCGTGCTCGCGGACCGTGCAGGTATTGACGAAGATGGCGTCCGCAAGAGCCGGGTCGCGGACGATTTCGTAGCCAAGCCGCGACAGCTGCCCGGCAACCAGTTCAGAGTCATGGGTGTTCATTTGGCAGCCGTAAGTGATCAGACACGCGCGCGGCATGAACCCGTCCGGGACTCCGAGATGGAGACTGCCTACCTCAGGTCGACCGCTCCGGCCGGATGCGCGGATTCTGCGGGACCGGAAATCGCGGCCGGATTACGGAAGACGATGTATCTGACCTGATGGATGGAAGCCTTGACGTCGCCGTAGGTGGTCTGGAGACTGACTTCCTTGGGTCCGAATCCGACGACCTTGCCGGTGAGATAATCCTGATTTTTCAGGTAGACGCGGTCGAACTTGGCCGATGCGTATTCCTCCAGGAGCGGCTGATCACCGACGTTGTCCATATCGACGAACTTAATGAAGGTGGTTTTGACTTCGATATCGGACTCGAAGTTGCTGATAAACCGGAGGATTCCGGTCGATTTCCGTCCGGCGGTCGATCCGCCCTTGTACTCAATCGCCTTGAGGACATCCTCAGTGGTCAGATAGACGGAAAACTTGAATTTTTTGGTTGCCGTTTCCGTCGGAGTGGCGACCTTTTTCTTTCCCTTGTTCACGCCCGAAAAAATCTGATCGAAAAGATCAGCGCGTGCCGGGACGGCCAATGTTACCGCGAAAGCGATGATCATGGCGGCGCGCGAGAATTCATTTTTCATATCGAAAAACCTCCTGCCCATTTTCTCTTCAGCCGGGGAACTATAGAACGGCCGGATGAGAACGTCAATTTGACGCTATACTCACTATCGGTCGATTTCGAGTCCAACCTGAAGGGGCTCTTCAAAGAATGCCTTGGGAATTCGCTCGACCTCGTAGGCCGTCTGGATTTGCCAGTTCACCCCCGGGAACCCCTCGAATTGGCCTTCCGCGTTTCCGATATAAAGCGGCAGCACGGATATGCCGGGCGTTTCAAAGAGGATATCCCCGTTTTCTCTCTGGAACGTGAGTTTCATGCGAAGACTTCGCCAGGCGTCGAGCCATTCGCGGGCGACGTGGACAGGGAGGGTGAGACTGACCGGCTGATCGAAGAGATCATTGCGCTCAAACGAGAGTTTCAGGGGTGTGTCCTGATCGATTCTGTCCTGGCTGATCTTCCGGATGGCATAGAGCCAGAGGTTGACATAATCGGGCCGGACAGAAATTTTCAGAGGGAGCCGGACGGAAGCGTTCAGGGTGTCACCCTGGATGGGCGACGATTGGGGATCGCCCAACTGGAAATCGAAAGCGTTGGTGCGGGCGATCTCGATAAGTTCGCCAACCGACGTGATACTGGAGGCGCCGATCACGGGCGTGTCGTCGATGGCGCCCCGCATGATTGCCTTGCCGGAAAGGACAAACGCCAGATCCGAAATCGCCGACAAGGCCGGCTTGAAATACTTGTCGGCGCCCAGCGACAGTTGCAGGTGGCTGCGCGCCATGTCCCGGTCCTGGCGCTTGAGGGCCTCCAGGCCCATCGCGTAATAGGCGATGGCCTTGGGACTGCGGGTTGAAATCTGCATGAGATCAATCAGCTGCCGGTCTTCAAGGCGGAGTTTCATGAGTTCGACGATTTTCAATTCGGTTTGTTTGAGGAGATAGACCACGTCGTCGGAAGGCCCGCGGATCTGCCGCCAACCGATTTGTTTATTCAGTTTGACATCATAGAGTTTGATTTCAACGACCAGATCGGAACCCTGCCTGACAAAGCGTCCGGTCACAAGATGGGAGGCGTCAAGGACTTTGCCAAGCCTCAGCGCGAATATCTTGTTGAGGAACGGCGAGGCCTTGGCTTCTTTGTAGGTTTCGATCGTCTCGTCGACGGTCGCCCGCCCGATGATTTTGACCTGGGCGGCCTCAAAATCCCTGATCAGCAGATCGAGGAATCCCATCGGCAGCCACGCCAGGTGGTCAACGCCCGTGACATTGTCAAAATAGACCGCCGCCAGGGTCGGCGCCGCCTCGAATTCCTCTCCAGTCCTGGCCGCGGCCGCCGGCGCGACCCGAGCAAGAGCCAGAGAGAGGAGAACGGATGCAACAGACATCGCACGCACACGCATGGTGCGGATGGTAGCACGGGCATTCTGAAACTGTCCATCTTGACGCTGCCGGACGGCCCGTCTAGTCTTGCCGGATGAATTGGTTCATGAGGCGGGCGGCTCTCCCTTTCGATATCGTCGTGGGCGCGGTAATGGGACTATTTGGCGGCATCCTTGTTTGGCTGTGGCCCGGCCGCCGGCCGGAATCCGATGACAGATCCCTGGTATCGATCGCGCCGGGGACGAGCATCGACGTGGCAAAAGAAAAGTATGGGGACCGGTTCGCCGCGATTTTTTATGAAGACGGGATGGGCGGGTATTTTCGCCGAGTCCTGCGCTATCATTATCCGATGCCCCGACAGCGGCAGACCATTCGACTCCGGGAGGCCGGGACCGGCACTGAATACGAAATTGCCGACCGACGACCGCCTATGGGGTTTCTCTATGCGACGGGAATGGTTCTGTTGATATTGGAAGTCGCTTGGCGGGCGAAGCGGTGCGGCGCGAGCGTGATCCGCGGTCGGGATCCGTTTTTACACGGATTGATGGCCTGGGCCGCGTCCCGGATCAGCGGCGCGCCGTTTGTGATTTCGATTCACACGGATTACGAACATCTGTTTCGGACCGACGCGCGCCACGCGCCGAAGATTCCGGGCGGGCTCCCATCCGTTTATTGGCTGGCGGGGTTTGTCTACCGCCGGGCGAAAGCGGTTTTGCCGATCCGGGAATCGATCGGCGAGTGGCCCAAACGAATGGGCGTGCCGGCCGGCCGGATACGGGTGATCCCGCACGGAGTGGATCTGGCACCGTACCGATCGGGTCCACAGCGCAGCCGCGAGGAACTCGGTTTGGCGGCCGGCGGACCCTTGATCGTGTCGGTGGGCCGGATTGCCGCCGACAATTACTTCCACCATCTGCCCCCTATCGTCCGGACTGTGACCGAGTCTCATCCGGCTGCGATCTTTGTGGCAGTCGGTCCCGGCTGGGACCTGGAACGCCTAAGAGAGGAAACGGATCGGATGGGTTTGGGCGGCCGGCTGAAGTGGCCCGGTGAGCTTCCCCATGATGTGGTGCTGGATCTCTGGAAGCGAGCGAGTATCGCGCTGGTGATGAAGGGAGGCTATTCGCTGATCGAGGCGGCGGCCAGCGGCCGGCCGGTCGTATCGTACGACATCGAATGGCACCATGAGCTGGTCCGGGACGGTGTGACCGGCCGGCTGGTGAAGCCGGACGCGGAGTCGGCGGCGGCTGCTCTTTCGGACCTTTTGTCTCTGCCGGAGGATCGGCTCAGTGAGATGGGCCGGCAGGGCAGGGACCTGGCGTTTCAGAGGCACTCCATGGAATCGACCCTGCAGGAAAAGCGCCGCATCTTCGACGCCGTTCTCTCCACCGACTTTCCCTGAAGCATATCCTTGACAAATCCAACCCTCGAAATGAATCTGAGATGGTGAATTGCGGAGATGTTGGTCTGTGCTGCGCGGGGTTCCTCACTGCTGTCCTGTCCGTCCAACCGGCTGACGCGGCTTATCGGCTGACCTATGAGGCCATATCCTATTCGGTGGAGGACGAAACCGAGCAGATCGTCAGCCGGCAGAAGAACGTCATGCTGATCGACGAGGGCCGTCTTCGAACCGTCGGAGGCGATGCGGAGGGCTTCGACCTGATCGCCGATTTGAAGAAAAACACGATCTATGTTCTCGACGCGGCGCAGCAGTCCTACGCGGAAATTCCATTTCCATCGGATGAGGAAGATTCTGAATTAGCGGATGGAGAGGATAACCGCAGCGTTCTGACCATTCAGGTCGATACGGCCGGGGAGGTCATTCTGAAGCATGGGACGGAGCGATACAGCATTCTGGAGGATTCGACGCTGATCCGGGAGATCTGGACGACCCAGGAGATCAAGCTGGGGTTTGACTTCATGCAGGCGATGGATGGGCTTGAACGGGCATTTCAGCAATTCGCGCCGGCTGAGGACTATCCCGAGTTTTCGACGATCTTCCGCCAAGTCCGCGGAGTTCCGCTCCGGGACATCCAATACTACCCATTTGGCCGGGATGTTCTGAAGGCCACGCGGATCGACCGCGTCAAGCCGGCCGAATCCGATTTTCAGCCGCCGGAAAAATTTGCCAGGCGGGCATTGAGGGATCTGGCGGGTGTTGAATCCCCGGATGAGATATCGGCCGACACGCCCGGGCCGCAGGGTCGACGCGAGTGATTGACAGATGAGTCCGTATCAACCGATAATCAGGATGATGGCAAGCCGAAGTGTGTTCGTGTTGATGATCGTCGTGATGATTGGCCTGATCTGCGCCGGTTGCGGAAAAACGGGTGGCGCGGCGAATCCAGATTTTATCCTGAACTTTGTTGACCAGAGCGCCGAGATCGGCGGTTCCGACGGCGTGATTTCCGCCAAACCGGGGGATGGGTTTGCCTCCGGGTCGACGGTCCGCGCGGTGAAGGGTCCGGTTGACATCGGTATAGACGCGGAACGGGCGGTGCGACTGCTTGAGGGATCATCGGCGGTCGTGGCGAGCAGGGGCAAATCATCCGAAAGAGAGATAGAATTTGAGTTGAAAACGGGAACGCTTTTGACTCAATTCAAGTCCGGCTCCCATGCAAACCCAGTCACCTTCCGGGTCAAAACGCCGAGCGGTGTTTGCGGCGCGCGCGGCACGGCCTTTTTTGTGAAGCAGGAGGCGGCGGGAATGACTGTGGGAGTAAACCATGGAGACGTGTGGCTCAAGGGCGCCGCCGGCGGGGAGCGGAGCATTACGGCCGGGCAAAAGGCTGTGGCGACGTTGACGGCGCCGGTGACGGATGTGGAGGCCCTGATCGAATCGGAGCGGCGGATTTTCCAGCATCTTGACCGGATGAATTTCAACGTTATGTTAGCATCAGTCCGTAAGACAGTCGCGGCGGTGGACGTCAAGTCCATCCAATCCGGATTGGAGATGTTCCGCGCGTCCAACGGACGCTATCCGGATCGGCTGGAAGAAGCCATTGACGGGGTCCGGGATCCGTGGGGAAATCCGTTCAATTACATTGTGGCAGGATCGGGAGAGGATTACCAACTCTCATCGTCGGGGCCGGACGGCCAGATCAACACGTCGGACGACCTCCGGTTGAAATAATCGCGTCACCTCCGGCGCGAGATAGAAACATTGTCGATCAAATGAACGCCTCCGGCGGTCACCGCCGCCAGTAACCGATACCGGCCCCCCGGCCGAAGCCGCGCGGGCGCGGGTGAAAAATCGTCCGAATCAACAATCGCCACATAGTGAACATCCAAATGAGCGGAGGCCAGCCTGCTTCGAACAAGCCGCAGCAGAACCTGTGGCTGAGCCCCGGCAGAGGCGGCCTTGCGAGCATCGGCCAGGGCCGGGAAAATGCGGCAGCGCGGGCGCGCGCGGCGGGTGAGAGCAGGGCGTTTCTGGAAGATCGCG
>CAZHRJ010000169.1:0-5891 GCA_964534765.1 uncultured bacterium | reverse complement strand
CCTAAAAGGTAACGGAGGAGCCCAAAGGTGCCCTCAGATGGATTGGAAACCCATCGTAGAGTGTAAATGCATAAGGGCGCTTGACTGTGAGACCAACAAGTCGAACAGGGACGAAAGTCGGGATTAGTGATCCGGTGGTCCTGTGTGGAAGGGCCATCGCTCATCGGACAAAAGGTACTCTGGGGATAACAGGCTGATCTCCCCCAAGAGCTCACATCGACGGGGAGGTTTGGCACCTCGATGTCGGCTCATCGCATCCTGGGGCTGAAGAAGGTCCCAAGGGTTTGGCTGTTCGCCAATTAAAGCGGTACGCGAGCTGGGTTCAGAACGTCGTGAGACAGTTCGGTCCCTATCCGCCACGGGCGTAGGAGACTTGAGAGGAGTTGACCCTAGTACGAGAGGACCGGGTCGAACGTACCGCTCGTGTACCAGTTGTCGTACCAACGGCACCGCTGGGTAGCGATGTACGGAAGGAATAACCGCTGAAAGCATCTAAGCGGGAAGTCCCCCTCAAGACGAGGTCTCCCTCTTCTTTACGAAGACTGAAGGCCCCTGGAAGATCACCAGGTTGATAGGCGACAGGTGTAAGTCCCGCAAGGGATTCAGCCGAGTCGTACTAATCGGCCGTGAGGCTTGACCAACCTTTTTTTTCTTTTGGCGACAGTTGGCTCTTGTCGCGACCGTGCTTGGGACTTACACACTATGTTTTTTTATGTTGAATAAATGTGGCTTGGTGGCCATACCGATGGGGACACACCCGGACTCCATTCCGAACCCGGCAGTTAAGCCCATCAGGGCCGATGGTACTCGGAGGGCAGCCTCCCGGGAGAGTAGGACGCCGCCAGGCCTTTTTTTTGTCCGACGTTGGAGCACATTCTTCCGACTTCTCACATCGAAATAGTTTGCACATCGACCTTTTATTTTGGATAATCATTTTATATACTGGTAGCGAGGTTGGGCTAAAGAGCGGAGAGTATTCAGGATGAGAGTGAACGACGAATTGAGTTGTCCCGGATGTTAGACACGTTGCCCCGCATCATTCAGGGCGGGATGGGCGCCGGTGTGTCCTGGTGGCGGCTGGCCCGGACGGTTTCGAGTTACGGCCAAATGGGCGTGGTGTCGGGGACGGCGATCGATCTGATTTTTGCCCGGCGTCTTCAGGACGGCGATCCGGGTGGGCACCTGCGGCGCGCGATGCGGCAATTCCCCGTGCCGGCGCTGGCGGAACGGATCTGGAAGAAATATTTTATTGAAGGCGGCAAGGGGGAGGACAAACCGTACAAATCGGTGCCGATGTATTCGAGGCAGCCGCCGCGCGATCTGGTTGAGCTGTGTGTTCTGGCCAACTTCGTCGAGGTCTTTCTGGCCCGGGAGGGCCATTCCAACCCGGTGGGAATCAACTTTCTTGAAAAAATCCAGATGCCTCATCTGCCCTCCATCTATGGCGCCATGCTCGCCGGGGTGTCATTCGTCCTGATGGGCGCCGGGATTCCCAACAAAATCCCGGCCATACTGGACCGCTACGTTCAACACCAGGAATCGACCTATCCCCTCCACGTTCGCGGCGCGCAGGACGGCGCCGATGTCCTCATGAGCTTTGATCCCCGGTCGATCGTGCCCGATCCGGTTTCGGATCTTCGACGGCCGTATTTTCTGCCGATCATTTCATCCAACGTCCTGGCCGAATATATGATCAAGAAATCAAACGGCCGCATCGACGGATTCATCATCGAGGGCCCGACCGCGGGGGGCCACAACGCGCCGCCGCGCGGGAAAATTCGTCTCAGCGAAAGCGGCGAGCCGATCTATGGCGAGCGGGATGTTGTGGATTACGCGCAGATCCGGCAGTTGGGTCTGCCCTTCTGGCTGGCCGGCAGCGCGGCCACGCCGGAGCGGCTGAGGGAAGTGATCCAGATTGGCGGGGCCGGGATTCAGGTGGGGACGGCGTTTGCCTTCTGCGAGGAATCGGGGATGGAGCGGGTCTATCGGGAACAGTTGCTGGAAAAATCCCGGCAGCACACGGCTCGAGTCTTCACGGACCCGAGGGCTTCACCCACGGGATTCCCGTTCAAAGTCGCGCTTCTGGAAAACACCGTGTCCGAGGAGTCCCTGTATCAGGAGCGGACGCGCATCTGCGATCTGGGATATTTGAGGGAGGCCTATCAGAAAGAGGGCGGCGCCGTGGGATACCGGTGTCCATCCGAGCCTGTGGAAGATTATCTGGCCAAGGGCGGCCCCCACGAGGAAACGGTCGGCCGAAAATGTCTCTGCAACGCGCTCATGGCCAACATCGGCCATCCGCAGAGGCGCAAGGACGGGGCAATCGAAAACCCTCTGATCACCTGCGGCGACGACCTTGTGGAGATCGCCCGATTTTTAGAACCCGGCAAAACCAGCTACTCCGCCCGGCATGTCATCGAAACTTTGCTTCAAGGAATCGACACCCCGGAACCCGCGAACCGACTGATCCACACATCCACTGTAGAGAGAGTCTAGTCCAAGAGTTATTGTGTGTGTGTGTCTACCCTCCAGGATTTCTCTGCGTCAGCTCTGCGTGATCTCTGCGCCTCTGCGGTAATTTTTTTATTTTCCTTTCGTCGGGTCTATCCCCCCTGACTGCGCCCGGTTTTGACCTACGGTTCGAGCGGCGGCGAGGAGTTCCTGCATTTTGAAGGGTTTGATAATTGAGACACATTGATTGTTTTCCAGAAAATGCCGGACGTCGGCGCTGAGCGTATCTCCCGTTACAAAGACCACTCGGTCGGTCAGTTCGGGATTGTGAATGGTCAACTGGCGGTAGAATTCGATCCCGTCCATCCCCGCCATCCGGATATCAACGAACAGGACATCAAACGACAGACCCGACTCGATTTTCTGCAACGCCTCCTCGCCGTGCTCCGCGTGAACCACGTCGTATCCCGCCTTCATCAGGCAGTCTCCCATGATGAACCGGATGTCGGTTTCATCGTCCAGGATGAGCGCCCGGCGCCCGGCACCGTCCCCGGCGGATTGACTCTTTGACGGCCCGGCCGGAGAATCGGCGGCGGGCGGCTGGTCGGAAGGGACGGGCAATTCGAGCGTGAGGGTGGTCCCGTCGGGCCCGGTTTTTTCCACGTAGATTCGGCCGCCGTGCTGTTCCACAATGCCGAGTGCCACGCTGAGTCCGAGGCCGATGCCCTTGCCGACGCCCTTAGTCGAAAAAAATGGATCGAAAATCCTGGCCGCGACCGCGATGGGAATGCCGGGCCCGTCGTCGACGAACCGGATCCGGACACGGGTCTCCACCCGGTCGGCGACAATCTTCAGCGTTCCCCGGCCTCGCTGGTCCATCATGGCCTGGAAGGCATTGGTGACGATGTTGAGGATGACCTGTTCCATGAGGTCCGAATCCAGGGACAGAATCGGGATCGAGGGATCCAGCTGCTTGACCACGGATATGTTCTTGTAGCGCGACTCCATGACAACCATCTGAATCGCCGATCCAATCACCTCGATGACGTTCACCGCTTTTCGCCTGGGCCCTTCCTGCCGGGCGAATCTCAGAAGGCTTTTCACGATATCCGCGCACCGGTTGGCATAGGCCATCATGGCCCGGGCCTTGCGCTGGATTTCCGCATCCGGCGAGGTATCGAGCAGGATATGAGCGTATCCGGAAATGACGGAGAGGGGATTGTTCAATTCGTGGGCTATCCCCGCCGCCAGGGTTCCGACGCCGGCAAGTTTTTCGTACTGGACCAATCGGGACGTTTGCTCCTTGAGATCGTGATGGGCCTGGACCAGCATACGGTTGGCCTCCGTCAGTTCCGTGGTCCGCTCTCTGACCCGCTGTTCCAGCCCGGCCTTGGCGCGTTCCTCGGCGAGCAACATCTGCTGGACACGCTGTGCCATGCTGTTAAAGGACTGGGACAGTTGCCGGAGTTCATCCGGGCCTTGAATATCGGTCCGGACATCATATCGGCCGGCCGCGATGCCTTCCGTGCCGGCCGCCAGTTCGCGGATAGGCTGTGTGATCGCCCGCGCCATCCATGCGACGATGAGGGCGGAAACCACAAGAGCGCAGACGGCGACCGCGATCACTCGCTTGAGCGCCGACACCGCGGCGTGCCGGACGGGCGCGAGGGAATATAGAACAATCCCGGCCGCATCGGCGGCAAGCACAACCGCCCGGACGAGGTGTCCATCGGCATCCGAATGCAATACCATCGGGTGGGCGGCGTCGAGCGCCTGAGACCAGCCGGATTGGATGAGGGCAATATCCGCGCCTGACACGCGTGGCAGAGTACCGGCGATGATCCGATGTGGGCGGGAGTCTTCAAGCGTCATCAGCAAGACATCGCCATGGAGGAGAGAATGCAAATTCGGCAGATAGGTTTCCTCCACGAATTCCCCGATGGTGACCGACCCGAGCGGGCTTTCCTGAATCTCGACCCGGGCCGACACTGCGAATACTTTGCGGTCCAGGACCGTCAGAAATCCGCCGGTGCCATTTGGGCCGGGCGGCGCGATTTCGGCGATCGGTGGGTCAAAGAATCCCTTCATGGACAGCACCGGAATTTTGCCGTGGGCGCCGGCGATCATCAGAACGTCCAGATTCCCGTCCGAGCGGATTTCATCCGCGAGATGCTGAACCGTTGCCCGGTCGATATCGCGCGTCCCCAGGACCGCGATGATTTTGGGTTCCGCCGCCAGGAGCCGTGCGCGGGTCAGGAGTTCGTTGGCGCGGAGTGAATGGAGTTTTTTAAGAGAATGGGAATCACGGGTGGCGCCGGCGGCGGCCGCGTCATAAATATTTTTTTGGATCAGGCGGACGACGACCCATGCGACGGCGACCGTCAAAAGAATAACCAACGACATGACCGTCAAGGCAAATCGCCGCCGGATGCCGCCCCCCCACGGATTCAATCAAAGTCACCTCCCACTGTATCGAGAATCACGGACTGAGCCTACTTTGACCCCGAGGTGGATTTCAATCCATCCCTCGAAATCATGCGGCCGGCTTGAAACGAGCGATCCGTGATTATATAAGGTGCGGTACATGACCAATCGCTGGAAACTTGCCGGCTTTTTTTTGGGTTTTCTACTGAGCGTCCCCTGCCTGCCGGATTCGGCCGGCGCGGCGGACACGGCCGCTGTGCGGGGGCCGACGGTCAGGCTGGTGACGAGTCTGGGAGACATCCTGATCGAGCTGGATCAGGAGACGTTGCCGACGGTGCGGAGTTTTTTGAATCATGCGCGTCAAGGCGGCTACGACGGCACGCTGTTTCACCGCGTGGTTGCCGGTTCATCCATCCAGGGCGGTTCCTACACGCCGGACTTGAGACGAAGACCGGCGGGCCTCGATTTTCGGACTGAACCAAATCCAGACCGGAAAAACACGGCTGGAACCGTGGCGTCGGTTTGTTCCGGTAATCCGACCGCGACGTCGGCCGAGTTCATCATCAATGTATCGGACAACCCGTTCCAGGACGCATGGGAAATAGGCGGGAAGAAATGCTACTCTGTTTTCGGGCGCGTCATCGATGGCATGGAGATCGCCGCGGACATCAGCAACCGGCCGCTGGACAGCCCGATCGGGGCGTTTGCCAAATTGCCGCGCGAGAGAGTGGATATCAAGGAGGTCATTCTGATGGATACATCCGGAACAAAAATGGACACGGACGACGCGGCCTATCCGGGCCTGACGGCGACGATGACGACCACGCAGGGCGCGATCGCGCTTGAATTATTTCCGACCGAAGCGCCTCTGACAGTGACGAATTTCACCAATCTGGCACGGCGGGGGTATTACGACGGACTCAAGTTTCACCGCGTCATCCCGAACTTCATGGTCCAGGGCGGTGACCCGACCGGCAGCGGCCGGGGCGGTCCCGGCTATCAGTTCGGCGATGAGT
>CAZHRJ010000168.1:0-5941 GCA_964534765.1 uncultured bacterium | reverse complement strand
TGCAAAGGCCGGTTATCGAGGAGAAACTGGATTTTTCAGGTATTATTCAGGTGAACTGTCCCGCGCGCGCCAGAATGGAGTGACCGACTGGATCGTCAAGCCCTTCGACGCCGACATGCTGTTGGACAAAATTCATAGAATGCTGGATGAGCCTTCGCAGACGGAAATGGATGCGGAGACGGAAGAGGAATTGATCGTCCGGCCCAGGGCGCAGCGCGGCAGCGGATTGGCCGCCTCCTGGACGGACGGGAATAGGCCGAAGACCCGGGCGGTCTCCGAATAAACCGATGGGGGCACGGACTCTTTCCTCCAAAGAAATATCAGAGCTGGAAGACAGGCTTGGCCAGGTCCTCCTTGGCCTCTCCCAAACCGAGGGCGAATTCGACGTTGACGCGGAATATCAGGAGCTCATGTTTTCCAAGACAAATCCGGATGAAGCCGCCTATGCTGAAATTCGGGAGATGTCAAAACGGTTCGGCCCCCGGCTGGTGCAGATTCTGGGATTCCCGCCGGCCCCAGGAACCTGCAAGCTCTCCGTGTCCGAGGACTGCATCACGGTTCGGGCGGACATCGAACCCCCCTCGGGCGAGGGAGCGCCGGTGACCGCCGACGATATTCTGCGGCTTCTCGAGGAACAGAACATCGTGTTTGGAATTGACGAGGACGCCATCGAGAAAGCCGCGAAGACCGGTCACACATCGGATGTCAAAGGGGTTTGCGTTGCGCGGGGAACCAGGGTTCAACAGGGCCGGGACGGGCATATCGAGCCGATCAAGCACTGGGAGCCGGCGCCCGCCGGCATGAAAATACCAGCGTCCGACGGCAACATCAGAGTCTCGGACGTTGACACCGTGGCCAAGGGACAAAAAATCGCCAAACTGGCGCCGCCCGCGGAAGGGGTGCCCGGCAAGGACGTATTCGGACGCGACATTCCCGCCAGGTCCGGCCGGCCCATCGTGCCGGAAGTGGGGGAGAACGTCTCCTTCGACGCCCATGCGGGATATTTCTACGCCACGGCGCCGGGCCGGGTTGTCATTCACGAGAATTCCATAGAAGTGGAAAGCCTGATGAAGTTTGACAGGGACGTGGACATCTCGGTTGGCCATGTGATGTTTCAGGGCGAGATTTTAATCCGCGGCAGTGTGCGCAGCGGCCTATGGGTTCAGGCCGAGAAGGACATTGTCATCGAAGGCGGCGTGGAGGCCGCGCAGGTGAGGTCGTTGAACGGGAGCATTGTCATCGGCAAAGGCGTGCAGGGTTCCGGCATGGCCATGATCCAGGCGGCATGGGACATCACGACGAGGTTTGTCGAGCAGGCTACGGTCTTGGCCGGGGGCGTCTTGACGACGGAGAGCGCCTACCGCAGTGAACTGGCCGGCGGAACGGAAGTTTTAGTGACGAAAGGGAAGGGAGTCGTGATCGGAGGAAAAATTTACGCGGGCCAGCGGGTGGAGGTGCGGGACCTCGGCGCCGGCACGGGCGAACCGACGGTGGTCCAGCTTGGCATCACGCCTGAAAATCTGATGGACCTTTCAAAATTAAAGACGCGCCTGCAGGCGGCCCGCAAGGCCTTGGACGAGTCGGAGCTGGCGATCATGAAATTCGGCCTGACCTCGGAGACCCTCCGCGCGCAGGCGATGACGGAGGAGGGCAAACAGCTTCTGAAACTTGCGAAAACCGTCGTCGTCCTCCACAACCGGCTCCGAAAAATCGAGGAGGAGGAATACAGTTTTCTGGAATCCATGAAAAGCCGCGTACACGGCATGCTGGACGACCGCGGCCGGGTTTATCCGGGAGTCAAAGTCCTCATAGGCCATCTGTCATACCTGGTCGGTGATGCGCTGTCGTGCGTCCGGTTCAAATTCGACCCCAAACAACACCGCATCAAGGCGATCCCGCTGATTTAGTGTTGGGTGTAAATTATCCTGGTGGGCATGAGGTTAACCCAAATCCAGCGATATTCGGAGTGCGTCGTTCAGGGCGGGTATGAGCGGCGCCGGGACCGCGCCGATTCTTGATTTGAGATGGAACTGGCGGACGGTGAAGAGATAATCGGCCTGCACCTTGGTTCTAACCGGCAGGCCGGATCCCTCCAACAGAACTTCGTTGGGATAAATACGTTCGAGACGCTGGGAGGTACAGCCGGCCAGGATGACGTTGACCCCTTCCCGGTTTCGCACGTCCGGAGAGACGATCACGCCGGGCCTGAGCTTTCCGTCGGGGAAACGGACTTTGTAAATTTCCCCGCGCCTCACCATGGATAGGACCCCAGATCCGCCGACGTCTCGGCCTGAATTTTCGCGACACGATCCGGGACTGGCTTCTCCTCACGATACTTCTGAGCAAGGGCGCGGCCGATGCGCATGGACCGCAGCGCGGCCATCGCGGCCCGGATGGCCTCCGATTTCGACCCGTACTCGGCCGCCAGCTCATTGAGCAGCCGCTCGTCCTCCGCCTGCAGGTAAAACGACGTTTTGGGCATGAAACCATCCTCCTTTTTATATTCTATTAAAGAGTATAAAATATACCGCAAAATGTCAAGGATTTGGGAATTGGGGAATTGGGGCCGGGTATTGACATATTGACTTATTTCGAGTTCCCGCAATCATACATATATTTGTTTGACGCGATACATACATTAATGGAATAATATCTGTACAAGAATTAATCGGGAGGCGTGTGTGAAAACGACGTTGAATTTGCCGGAATCGCTGGTCCGGAAGGCCCAGCGGATTTTGGGATGCAAGACAAAGACGGAGGCGATTGTGAGGGCGCTTGAGGCGGTGGAGCGGCGTGAAAAGCTTCTCCAACTGGCCGGAACCATCGGGGAAATCCGAATTGACCCGATCGTCTTGAAAATGCGCCATGCCCGCTGACGTTCTCGTCGATACATCTGTCTGGGTCGAATCCACGCGCCGGCCGGACGGCGAGACCGGCAAAACATTTACCGCGCTCGTCTCCGATGACCGCGCTGTCCTGGCCGCGCCTGTCTGGACGGAACTTCGAATAGGCGCCAGGACCCCCAAAGACATTGAAAAACTTCAAACATACAGGGCAGAGCTGTCCTGGATCGAGCCCAACACCCGGACTTGGGAACGCGCCGGCGAAATGGGCGCAAGACTGAAACAATCCGGTGTGACCGTCGCAACCATCGACGTTCTGCTCGCTCAACTGGCCATCGACCGCGGCATCACCCTCTTTTCGCTCGACACAGATTTCAGCCTCATCGCCAAACATGAACCCGTGAAGCTCTACGGAAGACCGGCTCGTCCATCCCAGGCAGGCATCTGAATCCCAAGGCTGGTTGGGGAATAACGCTGAATTGGGTGTGGTCCTGTGAGATCCCGTCAAAAATCGTCTCGAAAGTGGATGCTCTTGCGGCGCGTCAGTTGATGGAATCCGTACCGGGAGAGGGTTGAACCGAAGCCGCTTTCTCCGACGCCCGTCCAGGGCAGGGCCGGATCGAGATAATCGCAACGGTTCTGGTAGACCGTGCCGACCGCCAGGTCGCGCGCGAAGCGCTCGGCGCGATTGGGGTCGCGGGTCCAGACAGAGGCCGTAAGGCCATATCGCGTGTCGTTCATCCACGCGAGGGCCTCGTCGTCGCCCGATACGGCCTGAACGGGGACGAGGGGCCCGAAACTTTCCTCCTGCATGACTTCGGCGTCGTTTGGAACATCGGCAAGAAGTGTCGGCGGGAAAAAATGGCCGCGCATGCCTTCAACGCGTTTACCTCCCAACATCACCCGCGCGCCGCGGCGGACCGCGTCCTTCACCTGATGCTCGAGTGTGTCCAGGGTGGAACGTGAGGCCAGGGGGCCGAGCGTCGTGGTTTCGTCGAGGGGATCGCCCATTTTGTAACGCTTGAGAATCGCTTGTGCGCGAGTCAGAAACTTCTTGTATAATTTTTGATGCACGTAGACGCGTTCAACGGCGCAGCAGGATTGACCGGCGTTGTAGCAGGCGCCATCGACCACGTTTTCGATCGTAAAATCCATGTCGGCATCCTCGGCGACGTAGGCAGGATCTTTTCCGCCAAGTTCCAAACCCACTCCGAGAAATCTTTTCGACACCTCCCGGTATATCTCGCGCCCACCCTCCACCGACCCGGTGAAAGCGACGTGGCCGATCCGCGGATCGCCGACCAATTTTGCCGTCTGTTCATGGGTCAAAACCAGATTCGTCACAAGGCCCGGCGGGTCGAGTTCGCCGAAGGCCTGCTCGAAATGCTGTCCGCACAGCGGCGTTTTGGCGCTGTGTTTGAGAAGTACCGCATTGCCTGCGAGGAGCGCCGGGACGACGACATTGACGGGGATGAGCAGAGGATAATTCCATGCGGCGATGTTTAGGACGACGCCGAGGGGCTCATGAACGATACGGCGGCGTAGTCCCTGTTTTTTCGGGAGAACATCCGGTGAAAGCGCGGGCGGGGCGATGGAGAGCATGTGGCGGGCCCGTTCAAAAAATGTGTCGATTTCCCGTCGAGCCTCGCGGATGGGTTTGCCCATTTGCAGGGTAATGTCGCGCGCGATTTCTTCCCGATGAGTTTGAAAATATTTCAGGCCATCCTCCACCCGCCTTATCCGTTTTTCGAGCGGCTGATTGTGCCAGATCTCAAAGGCGCACCGTGTCCGGTCCACCTTGTCGTCCAGAATTTTCCCTTCCGCGAACGTGATCTCGCAGACGGTCTGAAGGCTGTAAGGATTGACGACCTTGAGAGGAGCGCGCCGGCGCACGCGAAAGTTAGAGCGGCGTGACGTAGGCGGCCGTGATGCCGCCGTCAACGGTGAAGGCCGTGCCGGTCACGAAAGAGGATTCGTCGGAGGCCAAAAAGAGCGCTGCCTTGGCGATCTCGGTGGCCTCGCCGAATCTGCCCATCGGAATGTGGACGAGCCGTCTCTGCCGTTTTTCTTCAGTGTCGAGAATCTTCATCAGGAGTTCCGTTCGAAGCGGTCCGGGGCAGAGTGCGTTGACACGGATGTTTTCACGGGCGTGGACAACGGCCAGCTCGCGGCTCATCGCCAGCACGCCTCCTTTGCTGGCCGTATAGGCCACTTGCGGCGTTGCGGCGCCCATGAGCGCAACGAAAGAAGCGGTGTTGATGACGGATCCGCTGCCCGCGCGCCGCAGAGCCGGGATGCCGTGTTTGCATCCAAGATAGACGCTTTTGAGATTCACTTCCATCGTCCGATTCCAGACGTCCTCGGGCGTATTCACCGCGTCGTCGTCGGGGCCCAACAAAATTCCGGCGTTGTTGAACAGCACGGTCAGCCGGCCAAATGTATTTTCCGCAGACTCGATCATCCGCCGTACGTCCGCATCCTTGGAGACATCAGCGCGGACGGCCAGCGCCTGCCCGCCGCCGGATTTGATCTGTTCGACCGTCTCCTTCGCCCCCGCTTCGTTGAGATCGACGGCGACCACGGCGGCTCCTTCCATGGCAAAAAGCAGAGCCGACTCCCGGCCGATGCCGCTTGCCGCGCCGGTGATGAGGGCGACTTTATTTTTAAGTCTCATGAGTTTGTTTTTGCCGATAGGCCGAGGCGGCCTGGACCAGCGCGTCAAAGAGCCTCTGCTGTGAGGCGTCTTGATCCGCCGTCAACTCCGGATGCCACTGGACGCCAAAAAGCCACGGGTGGTCCGGCATCTCCACCGCCTCGATTGTCCCGTCCGGCGCGTGCGCGACGACGGTGAGGCCCGGCGAGACATCCCGCAGTGCCTGATGGTGCCAGGAGGCGATCTCAATTTCGGTTTGGCCCAAAAGCCGCGCGAGGCGCGATCCGGACTGGATGCTAACGGCGTGTCGCGTCGGCTGCCGCGGCGGCGCTCGATGCGGCGTGCTTTCGCCAACCGCTTCCGGCAAATGCGCGATCAGCGTGCCGCCCAACGCGACGTTCAGAATCTGAGCGCCCCTGCAGATGGCCAGCGTCGGCAGGTTCAC
>CAZHRJ010000167.1:0-5970 GCA_964534765.1 uncultured bacterium | reverse complement strand
GGTGGAAACCATCTGGCGCAGGTGCGACTTGAGGCTTTCGATTTTTTCTTTCGGCTCCCTCGCGTCGTCGCTGACGGCCTTGCGCAACTTTTCCAGAATCTGGTCAATCGTGTTGCCGTAGACAACGATCGCGGTGTTCACGCCCTGGGGGATGACGCTTTGAACGTTGGGGTGTGCGAGAAGCGGCCCCTTGACCTTGGAAAAATCCGGGATGGGGTCGAGGTCCGGAATCTGCCAGCCTTCAAAGAGCGCGGGCGCGTCCTTGGAGGAGGCGGCGTATATCTGGGCGTGCCCCGCAACCGACCCGACGATGCTTCGGCTCATGGCCTTGTCCATGCTGTCCAGGAGCGATCCGCCCACCACAAAAAAGAAAGTACCCACCAGGATGATCAGGCCGATGACCACGTTCAGGAAGCTTGCAAAAATATTCCGAAGCGAGGTTTGGAAAAGGAGGAAGAACCAGCTCATCAATGGCTTCCGGCGGGCGTTGCGCTAGCAGTCTGACCGTTGGTGATTTTTCCGTCGGCCAGGCGCAGGACCGAGTTGGCGTGGGACATGACTTTGGCGTCGTGGGTGGAAAAGATGAAGGTGGTCTTCTCCTCCCGGTTCATTTCTTTCATCAGGTCGACGATGTTTTCGCCTGTCACCGAATCGAGGTTGGCGGTGGGTTCGTCCGCAAGCACAATCTTGGGGCGGGTCACAAGCGCCCGGGCGATGGCCACCCTCTGGCGCTGGCCGCCGGAAAGTTCGCTCGGCCTGTGCTTCGAGTGCGTGTCGAGGCCCACCTTCGCCAAAAGTTCATCCACGCGCTCTGCCCTCTCCCGTGTCGTCAGCCTGCGCTGAAGAAGCAAGGGGAACTCCACGTTCTGGAAGACGGAAAGGACGGGCACCAGGTTGAAACTCTGGAAGATGAATCCGAGGGTATGCAGGCGAAGGTCGGTCAACTGGCGGTCGTTCAGGTTTTTCGTGTCGTGGCCATCGACGAGGACCGTGCCGGACGTCGCGACATCCACGCATCCGATGAGATTCAAGAGAGTGGTCTTGCCGGACCCGGAAGGCCCGACGATGGAAAGGAAATCGCCCTGCGCGACGCTCAGCCCCACGCCCCGCAGCGCGGGTACCACCACCTTGTCGAGCAGGTATTCCTTGTAGACGTCCTTGATGGAAACTATTTCAGCCACCATCTTCTCCTCATTGAAGGCTCAATATTCAATATTCAACACTCAATGTTCAATTTTCAAGTTTGAAAACTTGAGTATTGAGAATTGAACATTGAATATTGAACCTTCTCAACCCCCATTCACTGATGATGAATCCCCTCCCGAAATGGAGGGGACAATGACAAGCTCGGCAGTCGGATCGACTCGCTCCGCGAGGGATACGACACGTCGCATATCGATGAAGATCATGGTGTGCCGCCGGATTTTGTCTGTCTCGTCGATGATTCGAAACCGCAACCCCGGATAGCGCGCGTCGAGGTCGCGAAGGACATCATCAACAGTCTGGCCGCGGCCGTCGACCTCGCTTATGCCCTTCGTGTACGAATAAAGAACGCTCGGGATGCGGACTTTCACGCGCGGAACGCGCCGACGGACGTGATCGACGGCAAAGACTGCGCGATTCTCTGCCATCGCGCCCCTTCATCGCGGCTCGCCCAGATGTCGCCGGACGTCGTGCCGAGATACACGCCGACCGGATCGGCATTGTCCGCGCTCATTGACTGGCGTTTCACCGTGAGGAAACTTTGTGCGCGCGGAAATCCGGAATCGAGTCGTTTCCAGGTTTCACCGGCGTCGCGCGTTCCATAGACGGCGGGCTTTCCGCCGGGGCTTGTCCTTGGCCAAACCTCCGTGCCGTCCATCGGGAAGACCCATGCGGTGTCGGGATCTCGAGGATGGACGACGATCGGAAATCCGATATCGCCGATCGATTTGGGCATGTTGTTTCCGATCCGCTTCCACGTGGTGCCGGGCCGGTCCAGACGATAGATGCCGCAGTGGTTTTGCTGGTAGAGCCTGTCAGGATTGACGGGGTGGATGACGAAACAGTGCGGATCATTGCCATAAAACTCCGGGTCCTTCTCGGCGGGAAACACGGTGGCAACGCCCTGATTGAGCGGCCGCCAGGACTTGCCGCGATCCAACGATTCATGAACGCCGCCCGCGGAGAATGCGGCATACAGATGCTTCGGATCGCGCGGATCGATGCGGATGGAATGGGTGTTCGGCGAGTCCGGCGGCGAAGCGCCCGCTCCGTGATGGCTCCACCTCGGCCACATCGGACTGTCGTTGAACCCGGTAACGGCCGCCCACGTATCGCCGTTGTCCTCCGAACGAAATATTCCGTGCGGTGCGGTTCCCGCATACCACACGCCGGGTTCAGACGCGTGTCCCGCCGTGAGCCAAAAGACATGCTCCAACGCGCGCGGGCCGGTTTCGGAATGAGGCGTAAACTTCGGCGGCATCTTCGCCTCTTTCCAGTTCTTTCCGCCATCAACCGAGCGAAACACGGTCGGCCCGAGATGTCCCGTCTTCGCCGCGGCCACAAGCATTTTCGGCCGGCGCGGATCGGGGAAGGCATGATAGATGGTCTGCCCGAGAAATTCCGGGCCGGCGAGCTTCCACTTTTTTCTCGCCCGGTCCGACGTCAACGTCCAAAGTCCCTTGCGTGTTCCGACCCAGAGCCGGACGCGGAATGCGGAACGGTGTTTTGGTTTCTTCATATGTCCTCCTGATATTTGATGATACCGCGTGTCAGAATGATACGCCGAGTGAAACGGTCAACGCGTCGGCGTCCTGACTGCCGCCGTTGGAGAACGCGGAGCCATCGAGATTCCCGAAATGCGGGCCGTCCTCGTCGAATGACGACCATTCCACCTTCAGGCGCGCGTTGTCGGCCAGAGCGTAACCGGCTGCGACCGTCCAAAGCGCGGGTTTGCCGAGATCAAGACCGGCCACGCCGAAATTATAATCCAGATCGAGCCGGTTCCAGCGCGCGGCCAGATACGACTGCTCGTTCAGGTCATACCGGCCCTGCAACCCGTAATAGTTCCACTCCCGGCCGGCGTTGACCGTGATGCTGTCGGCGTCGATGTTCCCCCAGAACGCCAGAAGGTACCCGCGGTCAAAATCATATTTACCCGACACTTCCCACATCTCCCGGTCGTATCCGCCGCCGTCAGCGCCGGCGATGTAGGTGAGTCCGCGGAGATTGGCGTTCTGCGCCAGGCCGCCGCCCGGCGCCCGGCTGACGGACGTGATGAAAAGCGCGCTCCCGATTTTCAACGGGTCGTGGTCGCCATCCCGCGTGGAATCGTTCTGGTAGTAACTGGCTTGAACACTCAATCGATCGTCGATGCGGGTTTCCGCGCGGACCGCCAGCGCCAGATCGTCATTGGAACGGGATTGTCCGGAGGTGCCGGAAGGACTACCGTCATTGACGACCCCGCCGTTGAAGACGCCAAATTCCCACGATATGGGATTTTGGCGGGCTTCGAATGACCCGGACAAGAGAACGCCGGGATCGTATCCGTTGATGTCGAGCAGGCTGTTGGTGACAAAATCGTTTCGGCGGTCATCCGCGCCGTGGGTGTGATGAGCCTGCTCCCAGCCGTAGGGAATTTCGATGTTCCCGATTTTTAAATCGAGGCCGAGGCCGAATACATCCTTGATGGAGACGTATCCGATCACGAAGCTCACCGCGTCGACGAACTTATTGTTGATGCCGCCGTTGGCCGGCGCGCCCGCCGTGTGGTTGTCGTTCGACCAGTCGTTGCCTATCCAAAAATGCGTAAAGACCGACACGCGATCCGTGACATCGGCGTTCACGTAGAGGTTCACGCGCGGGTCGTTGAAGTTGAAATCCTCGTCCAGAGCGCCCGACGTGGTGTCAAAGTCGACATCCTGCGCGGAGACGAGCGCCGAGCCGGTCATTTCAATTTTGGCGTCGGAGACGCCGGGACTTGACCACACGCACGCCGCGCCGATAACCAACGCGATGAAAACCCGGATTGTTCGATCCATGTTCATGGCAGCGTCTTGTCTACCATCAAATTCGGTCGCCTGTCGATTCACGGCTGTTTCTGCTCCATAAGATTTTTCAGCGCTCTCAGGTCCTTCTCGACCGCCGCTTGATCCTCGGCGAACTTCTCATCGGACATACCGGGCCGGCGAATCAACGTGAAGACGAACTCGCCACCCTCGCCGTTGGGCACCACTCGCATGGGGTTGTGAATCGTAACGCCCGACTCCAGTCTGACGTCATGGTCCATCACCCCAAACCGATTCCTTTCGGCGAATCGGATCCAGACCTTGCCGAAAGGGGCATCGGCGACCCACTCATCGCCTTCCTTTCGAAGTTCCGACCGCGCCAGCCCCGCCGCCCACCGCGGCAGGTTCCGGACATCGGACGCGAACTCGTAAACGTCGGCCGGCCGCCGATCGATGTAGATACTGATGTGTTGAACATCGCCCATGGAACTGACTCCTTTGCCGACTTCGGTCTTCCGCACGATTTTCAATATCTTCATGTCGAATCTCCTCCCTGTTGCGCGGGGCAAGGCCCGCCGTTGTCCGGCCTGCAACCCATGCCTCAATCGGGGCCGAAGGGGAAGCATGGAAAGTTACTAAAATTTGGTCAGTATCACCATGGAATCCATGCTCGGATTCCGGTATCGGCCAGTTGGATTCGGTCCGAAAATCACGGTCCCAAAATCATGCCTTTCGTGAAATATTGTTTTGAGATAGAAGTAAATGCATGACCCAGGACGTAGCCGAGTGGAAAACACGTAAGGAGCGGATCGATAAAAAACTTAAATCCCTCACCCCCGCGTGGTCCATCATCCGTTACAAAGAAGGCATGGACACGTCCGTCCTGAAAGCACACGCCGTCGAGGAGTATCCAACCCAAAACGGCCCCGCCGACTACGCGCTGTTCGTTGCCGGCCGCCTGCTCGGTATTCTAGAAGCTAAGAGAGTCGGCGTCGGCCCGCAAAATGTCCTCGAACAGGCCAAACGCTATGCCAAGGGTGTCACGGACGGATCGGGAAACTGGAATGGCGTTCATGTGCCGTTTCTATATTCTTCCAACGGCGAACTCATTTTCCACGCCGACGTCCGATCCGGTAAAATCACCTCCCGTCAGTTGGCCAATTTCCACACGCCCGCCGCGCTTGCCGATTTTTTTGCTCACGCTCCCGACTCCGGCCATGCCTGGTTGAAAACCACGCCGAACACCATTGATAAACTGCGCGATTACCAAAAAAACGCCATCGCCGACTGTGAGTCGGCCATCGCCGCCGGCAAACGCCAGATGCTTGTTGCCATGGCCACCGGTACCGGCAAAACGTTCATGACCGTCGCGCAGGTCTACCGCCTGCTCGAATCCAAGTCCGCCCGGCGCGTGCTGTTCCTCGTTGATCGCAAAGCCCTCGCCGCGCAGGCTATCCGCGCCTTTGCGTCGTTCCAGACCCCACGAGGAAACAAATTCGATCAGGAGTACGAAGTCTACAGCCAGAAATTTCGCAAGGAGGATTTCGGAGATGATGAGCCTTACGACCCGAAACTGTTGCCAACCGAATATTTGACTAAACCGGACGCCTCAAAAACTTTCGTCTATGTCTGCACCATCCAGCGCATGGCCATCAATCTCCTCGGAAAGCAGGCTTATCAGGCCGGAGGCGAAGGCGGCGAGGACGATGAGGACGCGGACAAACTCGATATCCCGATTCATGCCTTTGACGTGGTCGTCGCTGACGAATGTCATCGCGGGTATACGTCCAAAGAGACCGGCGTCTGGCGTCAGGTGCTCGATTATTTCGACGCCGTGAAAATCGGGCTGACCGCCACGCCCGCCGCGCATTCCCTGACCCTTTTCAGGGAAGTCGTCTACCGCTACACGACGGACGAGGCCATCAACGACGGCTGGCTCGTCGAATATGAACCGGTCAAAATCAACTCGAACGTCCGCATG
>CAZHRJ010000166.1:0-6021 GCA_964534765.1 uncultured bacterium | reverse complement strand
TCGCCATAGCGGCGAATAATCGTACCAATTGAACTTGGGCGGCGACGGAAGAAACGGCTGGTATCACTTGGCCCATGCCCTTTGGAGAGGCAGGCCAACACTGCTTCGTTGCGGATTCGCGACACTGACCGAGCTCGAGTCGCCGATCTTAATAACTCTATACCGACGCGATTCTTTCTCGAAATTTCGGCCACAATTTTTTCTATCGTCTCTTTCCCACGCCTTTCACCCCGCTTATCTGCATCGCGACCGCTTTTGCGCCGCTCAAACTTTCTCCACATCCCCTCTGTGCCGTAAGCCCAGGGCCGTTCAGGCGTCAGTGGCGGTAGACTGGCTTCATTGCCGTAACCCATTAATTGCCGGTATGATTTCGCTCCGCTCTTACTTTCATATCCCGGAGCCGTTCGCCAACGCATCCAGGGAGACCCCTCGCTCCTTAAATACAGAGCATGGCTCGACCAGAAAATATCGTTATTTTCCTTGATCATGCCATCCTTGGGAAGATTTTTATGGATGTATCGCACCAACGCGTGCAGATAGCTTTCATCGGTCACAAGAAAGGCGTGATATCGTCCTTCAAATAAATGCCCGGTACGGTGATGGCGTTTATTAAAAAAAGCGGCATAATTGCCCTGCAACCTTTGCATCGTTTTTGCGAGGCTGACCCTCCCACGCCGTATCAGCAAGTGTATGTGATTGGGAACAAGGCTATAGGCAGAAAAAATGGCGCCATTTAGACGGCAACTCTCATCCAGCAGCCGCAGATAAAACAATCTCTCCTCTCGGCAAGTGAAAATCTGGCGTCTTTCATTACCCCTGGCTATGACGTGATACCAACAGTCCTCTACATCGACTCGATGTGCGCGTGGCATACGATTCATATACTACACGGTGGGGAAAAAATAAACGTGAAAACGTAAGTCTGACCCCGTCCGGTCCCCGTCCGCCCGGAGGTCACGTAGTCTAGTCCAGTCATTTAATAAGGATGCCACCCCGTACGATCACCGCCGATCGACCATGCCACGCCGGCCGAAATCTTTCATCCGTTTGGTTCGGATAGAATTTTCGAAGATATCGAAAGGCCGGCTTATCAAAAGGGAGTTGAATGTCGGCCCACCGGTATGTATCCCAGTGGAAAATCAGACCACGTGTCAAAACGGGGGGATCCTCATCGGCGTCATCAAACATTCCCATTCCATAAGTGAATAGGGGTATGCCATCGACGTCGATGGGAGCGAGATCCTCCAGCGACATCGGATAGGTAGGCGGCGGAATCAGCAGGCGCCGCCAATTTTTCAGATCAATGATCTCAACGCCAGAATCTGTTTGAAGAAGGATTTTTTCGTTTGACGCGGAAAGAATCCGGATATAACTCGCGGCATCGGAAATCGCCCCGGACTCGACGAAAGCCCCCGAGTCGGTATGGAGCCAGAACTTCTGATCATGGGTAAAGTAAGAGCCAACACCTCGGCTCGAATTGATTCGATGATCACGGGGGATGCCCAGATACTCCAATAAAGCGTTTACTGAACCGTAGGCCGCCCAGCGGCCGGACACATCGGCCGGCCATGCCCGACGAATTCTTTCTCGTGGTTCTGACACCGCCGGCCCTATGAATTTTTGCCACGTATCCAGCGCCGCATCATATTCAGCCAGAAACAAGCGGTCAGAATCCCGCATGTCACTGACCCAGACATACCGGCTGGAAGCCAGGATCAGACCGATATTGACCAAGTCCGACATACCCGGCGCTGCTGTATCCGGGGCGGGGATCATGCGCTTCAGCCCCTCATCCAACCGCCACCATTCGGGCACCGGCGATGTATCCGCAATGTCATTCCGAAATTCGGTCCACGATCGTGTTGTCCGGTCGAAGCGCAAAAGTCTGTATGCGCTCGCCCTTGACGGCGGAGCCACGATCCATACGTGTTTTGGAGTACAGACGATCCATCGGACCGAAGCGAATTGAAACTTCTTCTTACGAAAAGCGGACTGGCATTCCATCCAGATTGAATGCGCCTTATCATACACATACACACCATGCATCGTACCGATCCAGATCAACGATTCGTACGGATCCTCGATGACCTGCGTGATTAGATTTGAGGCCGGGAAGGATGATTTGCTGTGTTTGGATCGAAAACTCTCCATATCGTCGATGGACGGGACATGATCGGGATCCACGAAAAAATGCCCAATCTCTTTCCGCTCAATTGGATCAAACACAAAAATGCCCGCCCGACGCGTCACGATCCAAATCTTGCCGTCGACTTCAACCAGATCTCTTATGTCGGACCGACTCGCTATATCAATGCCCGACCATTCTCTATGTCGGCAAAATGATTTCATCCGCCCTTGATGCCACTCTGCCACACCGAATGGCGTGGCCGCCCAGAACGATTCCCCGATTCGAATGGTCCGAAGAGCCGAGTAGGTGGAAACGCTCGGGATGAAACTTTCATTAGTCCGACGATCATGAGCGCAGGGAAGAGAACGAAGCGGCACCCGCCCTTTTGAAGTCAGCCGATCCCATTGGGCGCGGACGTCGGTTCGAAGTCTCCGGAGCAATTCGTCGTCCGGGAGGCGGACAATCGACGGACGCGGATCAGACACCAGGGTAGAATGATTTCGAACATATTTTTCAACCGCCTCGCGCATCCGGAACATTGGTATTTTTGAATAAATCGTCGGCCGGTTGCCGATTTCCCAGAATTCCTCTTCCGACCTGCAGACCAGCCACCGGTATCCGAGGGAATCCGCGACATAGGATGGGATCGCCACAGAAATCATGTCGGTGTCATGGATTTTAGATCCATCCGATCGGATCAGCTCCCCGCCTACTTTGAAGAACTGCTCTTCGTCCGGCCAATATCGCAGGACGACGCCGGAAAAATGGAGTTCCCGTCGGTCGCCAACCGTCTCGAGGATGAACTGTCGCAGGACGCGCCCCGGCAGACTGATGCGATAGACCATATTATCGTAAGGAATCAGACGTACGATGTGCTTTCGGGTAATGATCCCTTTCGGGATATTATCGCGAAGACCCAGCGGATTGACCAAACCAACGTCCGTTCTGCCGGATTCCCTGAGAGCCCCGGCCACGAGACGTCCAAGCGCATTATCAGTCCAGGGCGTGGCCCAAAGCAGATCCGCAGAGCTGTGGCCGATCACCGTGTCATTTTTCCAATCGTCATAGATTGACTCCACTCTCCGGGATGCTCCCGGGGGGTAATGAACCTGCGCGCGGAGGCGGTTTTTTCGATCAAATCCTAAAAAGGTAAGTGATTTCGGTTCGGGAATGGGAACATAAACCCATCGGCCGCCCCAGGGCGTTTCCGGGAATGTATCCAGTTCCAAAAACTTCAGAAAACACATTTCGTTCCAGTCCGGCCATTCCGGAGGCAGGGCGCGCTTCCCTAGAAAAAGATCATCCATCTTGTGCATCCATCCGCCGGCCATGGATGGCCCAGTGCCGGCAGTGACAGGGATGTCCTGCTGCCGGCCGCCGCCCACGCGTGTGCCGGATCCATCGGCCCACGCGGCCGGAAGAAACCCCAAGACTGTTAAACAGGTCGACCACCATAAGATCAGCGGAGGAAAAGAGGTGTCGAGCATCCTGAAGCCCTATTGATATCCATATAAACAGTGTCTTGTGAAAAAGGATTCGAGGATTCGAGGATTCACGTGAAAATTTCCTCGACCCATCAAGCCTTGGAACCTTTTGCCTCTCGAATCCCTGTCAAACATTATCTGCTCCCCTTAGTAATACGGCTTGACGTGTTTGGGGACGTTCCAGTCGGCCTTGAATCGGGAGATGAACTGATCGACGAGCCGTGGCGAGCGGATGATGACGGCGACTTCCCGGTTTTCGTTTGAAGCGGCGTCGGTCCAGTTGTTGCTCCCGATCATCAGAAACTCCCCGTCGACCCGCATGGCTTTGCAGTGGTACTGCCCGGCCGCCGACCGGCCCAGGCGCGAGAGGTCGGCGAGACGAATCTCCATCCCCCACTCTTTCAAATCCCGCAGCGTAGGGCCCACCCCCGGAAGATCCTTGACCGTCCGCGCATCGTGCAGAATGCGGACCTTGACGCCCCGGCGCACCGCCGCGCGAAGGGGACTGGCGATGGCGTCGTAACGGCCGAACTGATGGCTGAAGGCGAAGACCATGACGTCGATTTCTTTGCGGGCCATATCGCAGAGCGCGGCGATGCCCTCATCACAGCGAGGCATCTGCTCGATGAGAAATCCGTCAGCGGCGCCCTGCAGCATGACGGCCGACGGAAGGGCCTTTGCGCGGGCGACACTTAACCGGCCGGCGTCGATCTGGGCCATGAGTTCGAGGTGATTGGCGAGCGCGACGTCCTCGAAGTACAATCCCATTTCGCGGTTTTCCGTCATGGCGGCGGCGCCGAAATTAGCGCTGCCGATATAGCCGGCGGTTCCGTCGACGACCACAAATTTGCTGTGCAGATACCCCTCCTGAGGATTTCCTCCGAGCGGCGCCAGATCCCGCTCGACGATCTGAGCGCCGGCGCCGCGAAGACTGGCCAGGAGCGTCACGTCGCTCATGGGATTGGGATGGAGAACCCCCATGACATAGACGTCGTTTTTGAGCCGCTCAAACAGTTTGGTCACCGGCGAGCCGAAAGACTGCTTCATAAAATAACATTCGAAAACCACCCGCGTGCCCGCCCGATCGATCAGATCCGCGATCGTCGGCTCGGTGTTCGGCATCTCGGGCAAATCCATTTCCGGCGGCGCCGACTCGATGAGTTTCCAGGACGACGGCGCCACCGGCAAGGACCGGATGCGAGCGGCCAAGGGCGAAGCGCCGTTGGCGGAGGGCGGAGGTTTGATTTCAGAAAGTTCCTCGCGCTGGATTTTCCGATAGGTGAGCATCAGAGCGCCCAGAAGGCCGACAGCCAGGACGATCCATGCGACGGTTTTCATGAATGGATGCGGTCAAAGCTTTCGAAAAACCTCCGATACACCGGCGGCAGGTACCGGACCGCGTCGAGCGAGCGAAACGCCGGGTCCCGTGAGAATTTATAGAGATAAAAGAGAAGCGCCGCCCGGCGCGGATGCGGCAGAGGGAATTGGAGGAGTTTTCGCGCCAGGTCGAGCCTGTCGGCCAGGCGCGGGGCGTGGTCAAGAATCTGTTCGACCGCGTCCCGTGTCCAGCGTGTTTCCGGCCCGGCCCGCTGATAGAATGACACCATTTCCTCCCACTGCTGCTGCGCCGCCAGGGCAACCACGATCGCCGACCGGGCCAGGTCCCGCGCGGGGCCGGCGGAATAGAGGGACAAATAGAGTTCGAAATTAAATTTGGCCAGCTCAAAGTTCTGCGCTTCCTGAAAGGCAAGACCGCGGCGATAGATGAAGTCGAGCGTCTGATCCAGCCGGACATCGGAGAGATTCACGTCGGGTTGCGTCAGAGGGATTACGTCAAGTCCGATCAAATCGAACTGACCCGCCGACACGTCGAGACGGTAGAGACCGTACGGCATGGGACCCAGCAGGAACGTCGGCATCTGGGGCCGGACAATCATCGCGTGAGCTTCCTGGCCGATGGCCATGAGCAGCACGGCGGCCGGGTTTTCATGGTCGAACGTCACCCGCCCGAGAATTTGTCCCCATTCCTCCGAGTCCGGTGGCCGGCGGCGCGGGATGATATAGTGCCTCCCGGTTGCCCGGTCACGAAAAAAAATACGGTCCGGGTCGGCGCCGAGAATCATCCATGCTGGCGGATACCGGCCCAGAGACATTTTTTTCGCCCCAGGAGCGAGTTGAACCGCTTCGGATGTGCCGGCATAGGGAACCGTGTATACCGGGCCGCCAGAGGCGATTCGAAGTCCCAGAGCGAGATCATCGAGGACCTGGACATCCGGGGCGGTGGGATCGCCGACATCCAGTTTCAATATGCCCGAATCCGTTTCGAGAATCCATTGATCGGCGTCTAGCTGGACCGCCTGCCGAACCCGGCTGACAATTGTCTGTAAGGTGCCGGTCACCGTTCGCTGC
>CAZHRJ010000165.1:0-6045 GCA_964534765.1 uncultured bacterium | reverse complement strand
CCTTCCCCTCGGAAACTGCCCAAAAATACACCGGTTCGCCGTTTTTTCAGGTTCATATTATCCGTCTTGGGATGAGTCGCTGACCGCGCCCGCGCCCGCCGCCGTCGTCCTGGCGGTCAAGTTTTCCGGCGTGCCGGAAAAATATTGGGATAGTCTCCGGGATCGTATCAAACTCGTGGTCAACCAATTTGAGCCAGGCGCCATCGCATCCAGCTCCATGGTGGCCAACGCGTCTCGCGACGTCGGAGTTCTTCAGGTCACGTTTTATCCGGAGACCACGCCGCTCAGGGCCGACATCGAGCGGGCGCTTCGCTCTGCAACATGGCCATTCGATCGGGAAATGGTGGGGGGGCTGGTCTTCTCCAGATCGACCGTTCTCTACGGATCCGGACTGGGGGCGTCGCCAAGCGACACGGACAGCCTCCGATGGACTGGTGGTCCACCCACTCCGGATCATGTTGTTCTGGCAGTGCGATTCCGGAGCTTGACGGATGATCAGTTCAATCGGCTAAAAGAGGTTACAGACGGTGTGGTTTTAACTTTTCGGGCTAAAGGCAAATCACGCAGTATTTCTAAATCCAAAAGGCGGGGCATGGTCTCCGGTCATATTCGTAGAAGAATCCGCACAGACGACCGCTGGCCGTTCGATCCCGACAGCGCAGCGATATACATCAACAGTGTTGATGAATTCAAGCGGCTCCACACGTCCGGCGCCGACATCGAAGCAAAGGTCCTGTACGGCGAAAACGCCGTCCTGACCAAGCCTCCGAAGACCTGACCATCGAATTGACTTGCTCCGCCGCCTGAAGTACCGTTCGGGACTGGAGCCTGACGGGTGTGGGGTGGTTGAGTTCATGAAGGAGAAGAGGGCCGAACCGTGGTTTCATTAAAAAAAGTCGACATATTTGCGGGTCTCAAAGACAAGGATCTCAAAAAAATCAATCAGTTGGCCATCGAAAAATCGGTCAGGCGCGGTGAGTATGTTTTCTTGCGCGGAACGTTCGGCAAGGTTCTCTACGTCCTCATCAGCGGCCTCATCAAGATCGAGCAGCCGACGGAGCGGGGCAAGGTGAAAACCCTCGCCCTCCTGGGGCCGGGGGAATGTTTCGGCGAAATGGCCATCATCACCAATCTGCCCCGATCGGCCTCCGCGATCGCCCTCGAGGATTCCCAATTGCTCATGCTGAAGCGCGAGGCCTTCGTCACCCATCTGCAGAATCATCCGGAAATTTCACTGAGGATCATCGAAGTCCTCTGCCAGAGGCTGACGGAAGCCAACGAGCAGATCAAGTCGTTGACCTTCGACAGCGTCGCGGCGCGACTGGCAAACAATCTTGTCTCCATCGCCGAAAAGTTCGGTGAAACCGATGGTGATTCCTGGCGCATCCGAATCCGCCTGACCCATCAGGAGCTGGCCGACCTCGTCGGCAGCACGCGTGAAATTGTCACTCGTACGCTCAAACTGTTTATCGACGAAGGCAGCGTCGAGGTCGACGGTGAGAGAAACATCTGGATCCGCGATTCCCAAAAACTCGCCCAGTGGATTAAATAAAGTCACTGGCTTGGAATGGCCCAGGGCCGGCCTCTCCAGACTCCGGCTTCTCAGTTCGGCATTCCGGCGGCGCAGTCGGCTTTCCGCCGTTTTCTATTTTCCGAATCTCAATTCAACCAATTCCAGGGCTTGGGCGCTCGTCGACGGCGGAGCGCCGGATCGTTCCCTTGTCATTACGCCCCGGCAGACGGCCGGGCGCGGGCGCGGAATGAACCGGTGGTGGTCCGGCGCCGGAAGTCTGACCTTCTCCGTTATTCGGCATTCCCGTGAACGGAACCCTGGGGATCCGGCGTCGGCCATTTCCCTGGTGACGGGTCTGGCTCTCGCTCGGGCCATTCGATCCATCGATGCCGCCTGTCCGGTCGGCGTGAAATGGCCCAATGATCTTTACGCGCGTGGCCGAAAACTGGGTGGGATTCTGGTCGAAAGCCGGGTTCGAGCCGGGCGCATTCAGCAAATGGTGGTGGGTGTCGGCATCAATGTTAATTCGCCGATGAGCAGCGCGACCGCGGCAATCCGCCGCACCGCCGTCTCACTGGTCGACCTGACCGGGCGGCGATGGGATGAATCGCGGCTTCTTGAAAAAATGCTTCGAACTTTTGTTGAAGTGACGGACGATTTCAGCATCCGGGGATTTGCGCCGTTTCTTGAGAAGTGGAAAGAGTACGACGCGATTCCTACGGGCAGCGCGGTTGTGCTGACCGAGGGAAGAATCCGTTTCCATGGATTTTATGAAGGTATCCATCCCACCGGCGCCTTGCATCTCCGCGACACATCAGGCCGCACGCATTCCTTTTTTTCCGGTACCCTCCGCCTCTCTCCCTGAGAACCCAGCTTCCCATAAGAGATATTATGTCAACTCGCCTTGAGAGGGGCGGCCTGTCACGCCCAGCGCGACGAAAACCAGCACGCCGAGCGACGCCCGGGCTTCACTTCTTCCAGCGGCGGTTCCTCGGTGGCGCAGCGCGATTCAGCGTGTGGACACCGCGGATGAAAATAACATCCGGACGGAGGAGCGGAGGGCGAGGGAATGTTGCCCTTGAGGATAATCCGTTCCTTTCTGGACTGGGAATCAATGCTGGGCATGGCCGAGATCAATGCCTGCGTGTATGGGTTCAGCGGCCGGCGGTACAGGGAATCGTAATCGGCCACTTCCATGATCTTCCCCAGATACATCACCGCGACATCGTCCGACAGATACTCGACAACCGATAAATCGTGCGAGATAAAAAGAAGCGTCAAATTGAGATCCCGCCGGAGATCCATGAGCAGATTCAGTATCTGCGCCTGAATCGACACATCCAGCGCCGATACCGGCTCGTCGGCGATGACCAGCTCCGGCCGGACGATCAGTGCCCGCGCAATCGCGATCCGCTGACGCTGGCCGCCGGAAAACTCGTGCGGATACCGGTTCATTTGCGCCGCGGATAGCCCCACCCGGTCCAGCATCTCCGTTATCCGCCGATCCTTCTCCGCTCGGACCAGGCGCTCATGCACGGATAGCGGCTCGGACAGAATGTCGTAGACCGTCATCCGCGGATTCAAGGAGGAGTAGGGATCCTGAAAGATGATCTGGATTCTGGACCGATAGGGCTTAAAGCGCCGGCGGTCAAGACCTGTCAGTTCTTCCCCGCGAAAACGGATTGAACCGGAGGACGCGCGTGTCAGTCCCACCACCGCCCGGCCCAGCGTCGTCTTGCCGCTTCCCGATTCGCCGACCAGCCCCAGCGTCTGGCCCGATCGGATGCATAGACTGACGCCATCCAGCGCGCGGATCACACCGATTTGCCGGCGCCGGAAAAATCCCTTCGTGATCGGGAAATGAACTTTCAGATCCTCGACCTCCAAAACCGCCTCTGCCGCCTCTGCCATTTCCCGCCTTCTCCTATTTGTTGATATCCACTATTTGTTGATATCCACGTGACATCGAAACGTGTGACTGGGTTGCTCCGGAGTTGCCCGCTCATCTGGATACACGTCCCGGCATATCGGCTGAACAAAACTGCACCGCGGCGCAAATACGCACCCAACCGGAAGATCCGCCATGTCCGGCGGCGCGCCCGGTATGGACTGAAGCCGCCGCCGGGTGGCCGAGGGAACGGGCATGGATTCAATCAGCGCTCGCGTATAGGGGTGCGCGGCCTTCCCGAACAGATCCGCCGGCCGGCCCCGCTCGACGATCCGGCCCGCATACATCACCAGAATCTGCTCGCTCATCTCGGCCACGACGCCCATCGCGTGGGAAATCAGGATGATCGACATCCCGAACTGCTTTTGCAGTTGCTTCAACAGTTCCAGAATCTGCGCCTGAATCGTCACGTCCAGCGCCGTCGTCGGCTCGTCCGCGATCAGCAGATCCGGCCGGGCCAGAAGCGCCATCGCGATCATCACCCGCTGTCGCATCCCGCCCGAAAACTCGTGCGGATACTGATCCATCCGGATCGACGGTTCCGGTATGCCCACCAGATCCAGCATCTCGGTCGCCCGCTTCCTCGCGAGGGACTCCGACGACGCCTCGTGCGTTGTCAAAACCTCCATCAGCTGCGTGCCGATCCGCAGATACGGATTGAGCGAGGTCATCGGCTCCTGAAAAATCATGCCAATCCGCCGGCCTCTCAGTCGTCGCAGTCCCTCCGCGTCCAGCGCTAATACATCGGCCACGGACCGATCGCCCGCGCCCGGACCAAGCACGGCGCGGCCCGATTCGATTCGCGCCGGCGGAGACGGCAAAAGCCCCATCAGCGCCAGACAGGATACGCTTTTGCCGCTTCCGCTTTCGCCCACTATCCCCAGAACATCGCCTCGCTCGATTTGAAAGGAAACACCATCCACCGCCTTGACCAGACCATGCCGCGTGTGGAAATGAACCCGCAGATCCGTCACGTCCAGAATCGGCATGGGGTCAGTCGTTCCGGTATTTGGGGTCGAGCGCGTCGCGCAGTCCATCGCCCAAAAAGTTCAGGGAAAAAAGCGTCAGGGTCAGAAAAAATCCCGGAAACAGGATCAACCACGGCTCCAGCTCCAGATGCTTGATCCCCTCCGCCATGAGCAGGCCCCACGATGACATCGGCGGCTGCACGCCCAGACCCAGAAAACTTAAAAACGCCTCCTCCAGCATCACCGCGGGCACCGTCAGCGTCGCGTAGACGATGATCGGACCCAGCACGTTCGGCACCAGATGCCGAAAAACAATTCCACCGGCGGATACTCCCACCGCTACCGCAGCCTCCACGAACTCCTTCCGCTTTAGCGTGATCACCTGACCCCGCACAATCCGGGCCATCGTCAGCCACTGCACGCACCCCAGCGCGATGAACAGATTCACAAGGTTTCGGCCGAAATACACCATGAGAATGATGACAAAAAAAATAAACGGCAGTGAGTACAAAATGTCCACGATCCGCATCATCACGGCGTCGGCCCGGCCGCCCACATATCCGGCAATGGCGCCGTAAGTCACGCCGATCAGCATGCTCACCATCGTCGCCAGGATGCCGACCAGCAGCGAAATCCGGCTACCGTAGAGCATGCGGGTCAGCAGATCCCGGCCTAGTGAGTCGGTACCGAGCCAGTGAGCGGCCGAGGGTGGAGCGGCGCCGAGATCCAGGTTCTGTTCGTCATATGCGTAAGGCGCCAGAATCGGCGCCATGACCCCCAGCACAATCAGCGCGGCCGTCACCCAGATCCCGGCAATCGCGGCACGGTTTTGAATCAGCCGGCGCCGCGCGTCAACCCAGAGACTCTCGCCGCGCTCAGCTTTCATATCTCACCCGCGGGTCAAGATACGCGTACGCCACGTCCACGAGGATGTTCATCGCGATGATGATCACGGCGTAGAAAAGGGCCGTGCCCATCACCATCGTGTAATCGCGGTTCAGCGCGCTGTCCACAAAAAAACGGCCCAGACCCGGAATGTCAAATATTTTCTCGATCACCAGGGATCCTGTCACTATCCCAGCGATCGCGGGGCCCAGAAAGGATACGGTGGGCAGCAGACCCCCGCGAAGCGCGTGCCGGAGAATCACGACGCGCTCCGGCAGGCCCTTGGCGCGCGCGGTTCGGATAAAATCCTGCCGGAGAACCTCCATCATCCCGCCGCGCGTCAGGCGCGAGACATAGGCGGCATAGATCGCCCCCAATGTCAGCGCCGGCAGCACCCGGTCCGCGCCGCTGGACCAGCCGGCCACCGGAAGCCAGCCAAGCTTCAGTGAAAAAATTAAGACCAGGACCGGACCCAGAACAAAATTCGGGACGCACACGCCCACCATCGCCATCGTCATCGGCGCGTGATCTTTCCATGTCGCCGGATGAAGCGACGCATAGACGCCGGCGCCCAGACCCAGCGTCAGCGCGACTATCAGCGACCATAGGGCCAGTTCCAGAGATACCGGAAACGACATGGCAATCACCTCGTTGACCGTGCGGTTCGCATATCGGTACGACGGCCCAAGATCGCCCTGCGCGAGCGACCAGAGATATCTCTGTCTCTTATA
>CAZHRJ010000164.1:0-6242 GCA_964534765.1 uncultured bacterium | reverse complement strand
AAAATATTTTCGTCAAAATGTTTTATGAAAAGCGCACTTTTTCACCGGGAACTATATAAACCGTAAAAGGGATCCGATTGCGGAGAAAATCCAAGCACGATTTCCGTCCCCTCCTCAACATGACGCAGAACCGCACCGCCCGGCAAATCAAACGCCTCCCTTAGACTCGCCCTCGCATTGCCCGAATCGCGGCTTGAGAAATAAATCCGGGCGTCCGCGTACTTGCACCAGTACTGTACCGTTTGACGCGACCGCCGGACCAGCTCGTCATACTCATCCTCCCGCATCGTCTTGATCAGCTCGACCATCGTCCCATCCCGGGGTTTGGCCAGGCGGTACTTCTCATATCTCTGGTGGCCGTGAAAATCGATCCGCCAGCTCTCCCCGCCCCTGGACGTATAGACCCGGACGATGTCCGGGTCCAGCGCAAAGATGGATAGAAACCCGATGCCGAATTTACCGATCTTCGTGAAATCACCGTCTTTGTCGGATCGAAATTTCACCACCAGGTAGGTGTCGATGATGTGCTCGTTCATCCCCTCGCCGTCGTCCTCGATTCGGATCGCCGCGGCGCCCTGATGATAATCGAGTGTGACGTCGATTCGATTGGACTTGGCGTCCAGGGAATTCTGAATGAGTTCCCGGTAAAAAGCTAGGGGATCCTCAAACTGGTTTACCAGCTCGCTGATCAGTCCCGGAGAGGAAATGACGCCATCCTGAGAGTGGGGTTGGGCGCCCGCCGTCATGGCCGGTGGCCCGGTCCGATTCGCGTGTTCAGATCCATCCAATGGGCAGGCTATCAAAAAACCATGAATAAATGATATAGGGGAGACAATCAGATGGCATTTCTCAGTTTGTCTCTTATCTCGATCGGGGTTGTATCGAGTCTCTTGACTATTCCGCTGGCCAGGTTGGGCCGGGGGTTTTTCTCTTTCCATGTCGGATTGGCGCTGATCCTGGAAATCATCGCCCTGGCGCTGGAGCCTCCGAGGTTGGCCTCCTACGGGCCGTTCGCTGTCTCCCTGCTTCTCCTCCTCATCCTGTTTCTCCTCCGAAAAATGCGCTGGACGCTCGATTTGCTCAAACTCACCGCGTTCCTCGGCGCGCTCGCGCTCGGAATTCATTCGGCCCAGGCGCATACTCTGTCCGAGGCGATTGCGCGGGGACTGGTTCTTTCGACGTCGGCGCTGGTGTTGGGATCGATCCTCGTCACGATGAATCTGGGCCACTGGTATCTGGTCATCAAGGGGCTGCCATTCGATCTGCTGGGCGTGGCGAACCGGTATGTTGTTCATGCCTTGATTGGGCGCGTGGCCTGCATCGCCGCGGGGGCTCTGCTCCTGCCGGATTCCTGGAGAAGGCTCTTTTCTCCGGCGTCAGGGCCGATCTGGGACACCGCGCTTTTTTTGACCGTCCGGGGCTCGTTTGGCCTTCTGGGTCCATTTATTCTGGCCTATCTGGTACACCAATGTGTGAAGATCAAGTCGAACCAGTCCGCCACCGGAATTTTGTATGTGTCGTTAGTCTTTATCCTGATCGGCGAGCTGTCGGGTTTGTACTTTTTGATTGAGCGGGGTGTGCCGCTATGAAACCGGAGGTCAACTTCTATTGCCGGTCCTGTGGGAACGGGATTCTGCTGGAAGGTCCGGCCTTCCCCGCCGGGAGCCGGTGTGAGCCCTGCAAGATCGATTTTCCTCTAGCGGTGATCGATCCCGGCCGACCAATCGAGACCTGTCCGCGGTGTGAGGGCAAAGAGTTTTACATCCAGAAAGATTTCAACCGGAATTTGGGTCTGGTGGTGACCGTCATCAGCGCCCTGGCCGTCTATTTGATTTTTGGCCTTACTTGGAAGAGTCTGGTGGGTCTTATGGTCATCGCCTCCCTCGACGCCACTCTCTATCAGGCGCTCCCCCTGATCACCCTCTGCTATCACTGCAAAACCATCTATCGCGGCTTCCCCCTCAATCCATCCCACTTGGCCTTCGACCTCCACATCGCCGAACACCACCGGGACCCCCCACCCCCAAAGAGGGCCGGGTATTGACATTATTGACATTTCTCAACCCCAGCTATGAATAGGCATTTTTGTCTCTAGAAGTGGGATTTCTCACGAAGCTACCCAAACAAATACAGAGTGGGGTCAGTAGGACAAGACCGCCAATTTGACCCTATTTGAAATGGCGTTGACTGATTCCTCTCTATGATAACCATGAAAATTAGACGTTTTTCAGGATTTGAAATGTCAATAATGTCAATACCCGGCCCCTTTTTGGGGGTTACCCCACTCGGGCAGGATTGAGGGCAGGCCCAGAAGGCGGAAGATTTTGTTGACCACGAAATCGACGACGTCGGTCAGGGTCTTGGGATGGTGATAGAAGGCGGGACTCGCGGGCAGGATGATGCCACCCGCATGGGTCACCCGGGACATGTTCTCAATGTGAATCAGACTGTAGGGAGTCTCCCGCGTGACCAGAATCAACTTCTTGCGCTCCTTGAGCATGGTGTCGGCGGCGCGCACCACCAGATTGTCCGATATGCCTGCGGCGATTTTGCCCAAGGTGTTCATGCTGCAGGGGAGCACCACCAACGCTTCGTAGGCGTTTGATCCGCTCGCTATCGGAGCAAAATAGTCCTTGTAATTCACATACCGCACCGGACTTTTCGGCTCGAAGACCGCCGGATCAAACTTTTCGATCGTTCCCTTTATCTTTTCCTCAAATTTCAAAACGTCCAGACCGTCCGGCGTCAGGGTCAATAATACCTCATCCACCTCGATCAATTTCAACATCCGCCGGACGTAGATCCCACCACTGGCGCCGGTCACCGCAACCGCGATTTTCAAGACCATACCCCCGGGATCGCGGTTCCACACTTGGGACAGGCGCCCGCCCGCAAGCGATTGCGGATCACCCGAAACCCAACCCGCTCAATCACCGGCACGGCACACCCCGGACAGACCGTATTTTCCCAGTTCCCGACGCGGCCGGGCCGGTTGCCGGCGTAGACATATCGCAGCCCTTCCTCCTTGCCGATCTCGCCCGCTCGAATGATGTCCTCCACCGTGGTGTCGTGCCGGTCCGTCATTTTGTAGTCGGCATGGAAAGCCGTCACATGCCAGGGAATGTCCCGTGAAATTCCCGCCAGGAACCGTGCGATGTCTCGGAGTTCCGCATCGGAATTGTTGAAGTTCGGAACCACCAGCGTCACAATCTCCAGCCAGAATCCCATCCCATAAAGCCGCCCGATCGTATCTAAAACCTTTTGCAATCGCCCCCCCAGCGATCGATATCCCTTTTCGGTGAACCCCTTCAGATCGACCTTGTATAAATCCACCCATGGACGCAAATAGTCCAGCACTTCCGGCGTGCCGTTTCCGTTCGAAATAAACGCGGTCTTCAGGCCCGCCGCCTTCGCCGCCTGAAAGACCTCCACCGCCCACTCGCTGGTGATCAACGGCTCATTGTACGTCGAAGCCAGCGTCGACGCTCCCCGATCCAGCGTCAGTCGAACCAGATCCCCGGCCGACACGTCCCTTGGCGGGACGACGGCGCTCTCGTCTCTGAGCGCCTGCGACGTCAACCAGTTCTGGCAATACCCGCAATGCAGGTCACATCCCAGCATACCAAACGAGAGCGCCTCAGTGCCGGGCATCGCATGAAAGAAGGGTTTTTTTTCGATCGGATCGACCTGCAACGCGCCGACATATCCCCTCGGCACGTAGAGCCTGCCGCCTTCGTTGTACCGGACTTTGCAGATTCCCCGCTTGCCTTCGCCGATCAGACATTCATGCCCGCAGGCGAAACACCTCAGCTTGTTGTCCGCAAGCGTTTCGTATAACGTCCCTTGCGCCGCGCGGCGGCGCAGAACCGACTCCAGAGTCACGGTTTCCACGCTATGAGTGTACCGCTATTTCTTTTCCGAGGAAAACAATCCGGCAAACTCGGTCGGAGAAAGTGGCGGGATGCCCATCAGGGCAAGATTTTCCTTCACGTGATTCCGGCCGCTCATTCCGACCAGTGGAGCGGTGACATGTGGACTGGATCGGACAAACTGAATGGCCCTCTGCGCGTCCGTTGTCAGGCCGGGGAATGACTTGTGCAACTCGTCAGGAAGACCCATCGCCAGTCGGCCCTGAAGGATCGGGACGCTGGTGAAAACAGTGAGATCGAGCGATTCCGCCGCCTCCAGGGCCGGCATCCGCGCGCCGTCTCCGAGCAGCTCCTGCGTAGAGACGGTGAGCGCCTCCGGCATGGCGAGATTGAAGGGCATTTGGATGACCTTGAACCGGTGCGTCTCGCCCGCGATTTCCCGGGCAATGCCGACCAGCCGGGAAAGACTCATATGTTCGGCTGACTCGGGCGGGACCCGGAACGCATTCCAGGTGGCGCATCCGTACCACTGAATTTTTCCGTCTGAAGATGCGCGTTCCAACGCCTCGAAGGCCGCGCGAACGCGCGCGTAAAAATCATCGGTGGACAGGACCGACAGCTGGGTTTCGGGATTATGGAGGTAATAGACGTCGATCGACTCCACGCCCATATTCGAGAGGCTGCAGTCGAGCTGGTGAAGCAGGTATTTTGGAGTCATGCAGTGCATGCCGCTGACGAGATCGCGCGGCGTGGCGATGCCGGTTTTGATGAACGTCTCCGTAAAATAGGTCGGCGGATGATCAGGAACGTCGCCGTCAAATGGGATATACCCGCCCTTGGTGCAGAGCACAACCTCGTCCCGCGCCGGCGCGCCCGGCTTGCCCGCCAGCCGGCGCAGCGCCTCTCCAATGGATCGCTCGCTTCGCTGAAACCGGTAATTCGCGGCCGTATCGATGACGTTGCATCCCGATTCGATCGCCGACATCACCGAATCCGCGTAGGCCTCGTCAGTCTCCACATCCGGATTGCCCAGATACGTGCCGAGTCCCACGGACCCCATGACGCATTCCAACGACTTGCGAAAATGACCCTCAGCCGCGCGGCCAAAGCGGCCGGCGTACCGCGCCGTGGCATCGGCGGTTGCGCAGCCCGAAAGACGCGGACTCATCCCGATCCTCTCAGCGACTCCCTCAATCCCAGAATCGATGGATGGTCCGGAGACAGTTTTTCCAACCGCCCGACAACGCCCTCGGCCTCCTTCTTGCGGCCAAGCCGTATCGCCAGCCGGGCCCGGTCGATCAGGTAGGCGGTCAACAGGTCCCGCCGGGCCATCGGCCGGTGAGGCAGGCGGCAGGCGCCGGATTGCCGGTCCGGCTCCAAGACGGACCGCAACGGAGGCGGCACGGCCTGGGCAAGACAGGACGCATGAGTGAGTTCATCCGAGACCATCTGGATGAGTTTCCCGCCGACCTCGTGGCTGATGGCCCATGCGATCAGATCGAGGCTATCCTCGGGGCTCAGATCGCCGCGCCTGCCGGCCATCCACGGATCATCGGACAAAAAGGGCCATGTCGATATCACCGATACGCCGGGATAAAGCCGCGTGTACCCGCTGACCACTCCGCCGAGAGCCAGCGCCTGGGCCGGGATCGTTTGAAGAGAATCGAAAATGAGAAGGTCGTTGGTCAGAATCACGTCCGCCGGTTTCGAATCCGAGTCCAAACCGCCGAGGACGGCATACCACTGGAAAATCGACCGCCGGCGCCGGTGCGTCGGCGTCCGGAATGAAGGACCGAACGCCGAGGACTGCCGCAGGCCGGACACGGCCTGATCGAACTGGATGGCAATCGTATCCAGGATAATCACGACATCCGGCTGCTCAACACTCAGTCCGAACGCGGGAAAGATCGGCCGGATCTGGCCGGTCCGCAGAAGTTCCATCACGCACGCGTAGATCACCCGCGTCGAGTCGTCCGTCATCGGCCGCTCGACATCCAGCCTCGGCTCGAAACTGACCGCGCCAACCGGTTCCGACAGGGATTCAAACGTGGCCCCCAGAGGCGCGCGGACAACCGGGGTGAATCGAACCGGGCGTGACAGTTTGTCGGCAAGCTGTTTTTCAGAAATCTCAAGCGCCCGTCGAGTCTGTTCCTCCGACAAAAACGGCAGGGCGGGATCGACCAGAGACAGGACCTTCAATTCCAAGGGGCCGTTCTCCGGGAAGGGGCCGGCGAGTTTTTTCTGGCCGCAGGCGACTGTCGCGATGGACAGACACGCCGCCAGCCACAGGAGCAGGGTGGACCGGCGATACCGATGGGGACTCATGCCGGTGACCATACCAAAGCTATTCAAAAGAGCCAATGCGCTATGATA
>CAZHRJ010000163.1:0-6267 GCA_964534765.1 uncultured bacterium | reverse complement strand
GTGGGGCCAGGGCGAGGACACGATCTGGGCGCCGCTGAACGACACGAAAAAAAATTACGAGATGTCATTTGCGCTTGGCAAATCCCGAAAGCTTCAGGTCCAGGACCGGAAGATGAATGTCCGGATTGGCCGGCCAGCGGTGGAGCTGGACGGCAAATACAAGCAGATCGGGCACAACGAGGTCTGGTTTACGGATGACGAGCGGCGGATACCGGTGCTGATTCGAAGTCACATTTTGCTGGGGACATTTTACGCGAAAATGGTGGAGTACGTCCCGGGACGCCCGCCGGCCGCGCAAGGGGTCGCCGGCGAGTGACCGTCCGGATGAAGGGCCGTTCGGCCCGGCCGCAGTCAGCCGTCATTTTTTTTATTCTTCCCCTTTTGTTTTCCTGCGCCTCACCGGTCCGCAGCAGTCTGAAAGCGGAGACCGGCGGAGCGATCGTGACGGAGCGGCAGGAGATCGAGATTGGCCGGACGGTTTCGCAGGAGGTGATGAAGGAGTATTCCGCGTACGACGACAAGGCTGTAAACGACTATGTGAACCAGGTGGGCCAAGCGGTGGTGCGGGTATCAGACCGGTCGAACATTGCGTACCGGTTTACGATTCTGGACGTTCCGGTTGTAAACGCGTTTGCCGCGCCGGGCGGATATGTTTTTGTAACGAGGGGGCTGTTGTCGGCGGTGAAGAACGAGGCGCAGTTAGCGGCGATATTGGGGCATGAAGTGGCGCATGTGGTGGAGCGGCACGCGATGAAGCGGTTGCAGGCGCAGACCGCGTCGGTGCTGGCGCAGATAGCGGGTGCCGTGCGGGGAGTGGGTCATATCGGTGCGGCCAGCGACATGGCGTCCCTGATTTTTTTGGGGTATGACCGCGAGTACGAGTATCACGCGGACGCGCTGGGGATCAAATACGCATATGCGGCCGGGTACGATCCGAGCCAGATGCTGGGATTTTTTGAGACGCTGACGCGTGAGCAGGAGTCGGCGGGGATCGGGCAGCCGTCGAGCGTGCAGGAGCTGGTCTGGGATCATCCGCCGACGGCCAAGCGAGTGGAGAATGTGCGGCAGGCGATAGAGAATTTAAAGCTCTGGAACGCGTCGGGCGCGTTGAAGAGCAATCTGCGGCTGGGCGCCGGGGAGATGGCAGGCGTTCTGGAGGGGCATTCATTCAAGGAGGAGGAATCGCGGATAGACAAGGCAGTCACTGTGATTTTTGCGGCCTACGAGGCGGAGGATGTGGATGCGATCATGTCGAACGTGAGCCGGGATTATCAGTCGGGCAAATCAGGCTATTACGATTTCGAAAAGGATCTACGGTTCTTTTTCACCCATTCCGATCAGATCCGGGTGGAGACGAAGAAAAAAGAGATACGGCTCAAAGAGAGCCGCCTGGGTTATGTGACCCACTCCTATGAGGAGGCGTATCTGGACCGGGCGAAGGACATCACGATTCGCCGGACGGTCCGGGAGCGGATGTGGTTTTCGAAAAAGGCAGACCGCTGGTTATTGACCGGAGTGGAGCACAATCCCAAGTAGGGCACCGTGCGGCGATGCCGCGTGCCCGGATGAATGCAGAGGAGTGCGAAGAGGAGGCGACAGGATGGCAGCGGTAACGAAGCGGGATTTTGTGGTTCAGATTTCTTACAAGCTGAGTGTAAAGCAGTTGATCGTGCGGGATGTGGTGGATCAATTTTTAGACCGTGTGATTGAGGCGCTGGCGGAAGGCAGGCGGATTGAGCTTCGGAATTTCGGAGTATTTGAGATCGTCCAGCGGAAAGCGAAGAAAGGGAGGAATCCGAAGACCGGAGAGGTGGTGCCGATTCCGGCGCGGAAAGCGGTGAAATTTTCCGCCGGGAGGATCATGAAGCAAAAGGTCCGGTAGTCAGCGGGAGGGTGCGGGTTGACGGCCAAGAAGTGATGGATTCACCGCAGAGACGCAGAGTGTACGCGGAGCTGACGCAGAGGATGAGGGGAAGGGCCGAAGTGTGACCACTGTGGATCATTCCCTGGAGATATCCAATTATGACTATGATTTACCTGAAGACCGCATCGCCCAGGAGGGGGTCGAGCCCAGGGATTCGGCGCGGCTGATGGTGCTGGACCGCAAGCATCAGAGCACGGCGATTTCGACAGTGCGGCAAATACCGGAGTTTCTGCGGCGAGGAGATTGTCTGGTTCTGAACGACACGCGTGTGGGCCGATGCCGGCTGAGGGGCCGGATCGGCGAGCGGTCGGTGGAGATTCTGACAGTTCGATGGGAGGAGTCATCCGCTCAAGAGTGGCGGGTGGATGCGATGGTGTATCCGGGGAAGCGATTTTCGCCGGGCGTCCGGGTGGATCTGGGGCCGGAATTAAGCGCCTGGGTGGAGGGGATGAGTGACATCGGGCGATGGATTATTTTCAATTCATCGGACGGGCGAACGCCCATTCGGGACATTCTGGACCGGATTGGCGAGGTGGCGCTGCCGCCGTATGTCACGAACCGCGCCATAGCCCCGGACCGGTATCAGACCTGTTACGCGCGGCAATCCGGCAGTGTGGCCGCGCCGACCGCTGGATTGCACTTCACGCCGGAGCTTTTCAACCGCCTGACTCAAACCGGTATTTCTAGCGCCTTCCTGACTCTGCACGTGGGGCCCGGAACGTTCCGGCCGGTGACCGCGAGGCAGATGGAGACGGGGGAGCTTCATCCGGAATGGTATTGTCTGCCGGAGGGTGCGGCAAGCGCGATCAAAGCGGCGCGGGACCGCGGCGGCCGGATCGTCGTGGTGGGTACGACGGTCTGCCGGACTCTAGAGTGGATCCAGTCGCGCCGGGGCGGGGTAGAGGCGGATTCGGGTATGACGAATTTATTCATCCGGGACGGATTTGAGTTCAGGGTCACCGATTCGCTTTTGACCAATTTCCATTTGCCGCGCACGTCGCTTCTCATGCTGGTCTGCGCTCTGGCCGGCCGGGAGTTTGTGCTGGACGCCTATCAGCGGGCGATAGAGGAGAAGTTTCGATTTTACAGTTTTGGCGACGCGATGTTGATTCTATAAAGATACTGGATACGGCGGACAGGGGAGAGAATGAAATTTGAGGTGCTGAAAACGTGCGGGCGCGCGCGGTTGGGAAAACTGACGATCGGCGGACAGGTCATCGAGACGCCGGCGTTCATGCCTGTCGGCACGCTCGGGACCATCCGAACGCTGGAGCCGCAGGAGGTGCAGGAACTGGGGTACCGGCTGATTCTCGGCAACACCTACCATTTGTCGCTGCGGCCCGGCGCGGACGTGATCGCCCGGTTTGGCGGGTTAAAAAAATTCATGGGGTGGCCGGGGGCCCTGTTGACCGACAGCGGCGGGTTTCAGATATTTTCTCTCTCGAAGATCCGGACTGTGGACGACGATGGCGTGACGTTCAGCGCGCCGGAGGATGGCGGGCGCATTCATCGGCTCACGCCCGAGAGCGCCCTGGAGATACAGGCCCGGCTGGGCAGCGACATCGCGATGGTCCTGGATGAATGCCCCGCTCTTCCCGCCGAGTCCGCGGACCTTGAGCGGGCCGTCATGCGGACCATTTCGTGGGCACGCCGGTCCGCGGATTGGATCCACCGGGCGGCTGATCCGGCCGGCGCCGTATTTGGGATCACGCAGGGGGGTCTGGATGTGGGTATGCGCAAGCGCTGTCTGGACGAATTGATTCCGCTCGATTTCCCGGGACTGGCGATTGGCGGGTTATCGGTGGGTGAGCCAAGCGAGCAGATGTATGAAGTCCTTGACCGGATCCTGCCGGACTATCCGGCGGACCGGCCGAGGTATCTGATGGGGGTTGGGGCGCCCGGAGATCTGGAGACGTGTGTGCGGTTGGGAGTGGATTTGTTCGACTGTGTTTTGCCGACGCGCAATGCCCGGCGGGGTCAGATCCTGACCCGTTCAGGTCCCGTCAACATCCGGAACAGCGAGCATGCGCATTCGGAGGCGCCGCCGGATCCGGTCTGTCCGTGCCGGGTCTGTGCGGTATACAGTCGTGCCTATCTTCGGCATCTTTTCCACTGTGACGAGATACTGGGTCTGAAGCTGGCGACGTATCACAATTTGTATTTCATCGCGGATCTGATGAAGGGGTTGCGGGATGGGATACGGAGCTGTATTGAAAACTCGGCGTGATCGGGATAGCCTCCGGGCAGTGACCTCAGTCGACGTGCGGGAGTCGCTCCGGATGGGCAGTGCGGTGATATTCCGTCTGGCGAGCGACCGGGTGTTTTGCCGGAAGGTGGAGAAAGCGGCGGCGCGGTGTATTCAGGCGCTGCAAAGAAGCCGCAAGATTCTGGTCTGCGGGAACGGTGGCAGCGCATCGGATGCGCTCCATTTTGCCGCCGAGCTGGTAGGCCGGTTTGAGCGGGAGCGCCGTGCGCTGGCGGTGATGGCGTTGACATCGAACGTATCGGTATTGACGGCGGTCGCCAACGACTACGGGTATGACCGGGTATTTGAGCGGCAGGTGGAGGCCTTGGGCCGCAGGGGGGACGTACTGGTGGCGATTTCGACATCTGGCAAATCGACGAACGTGAACCGTGCGCTGGCGTGTGCGGGCAGGCTGGGTCTTTACCGCATCGGTCTAACGGGAAAATCCGGCGGCCCCCAATCGCGTCTGGTCGATCTGGAGATCCGCATTCCTCCCGCGACGACGGCGCACACGCAGGAGGCGCACATCGCGGTCATTCACATTCTCTGCGACCGGATCGAATCCGAATTTTCTCGCCGACCCCCAAAAGGGGCCGGGTATTGACATTATTGACATTTCCGATTGGGGGCGCGACGGGTGTCCGAGCGAAAAACTGAAAGCGGGTCGAAGTGTCCATGACATTTGAGAGTCTCGGGGATTTTATTTCGTTTCTAAGACAGAGGGGGGAGATCGTAGAGATATCGGAGCCGGTATCGTGTGAGCTGGAGGTGACGGAAATCGCGGACCGCGTAATGAAACGGGGCGGTCCGGCGCTGCTGTTCACGCGTCTTCGGGAGTCGAAGGTGCCGCTGGCGATCAATCTGTTTGGATCGGACCGCCGGACGGCCTGGGCGCTGGGAGTGGACCAATTAGCGGAAAAAGTTGCGGAGCTTGAGCGTCTTATCCAGATTCCGGAACCCAAGTCGCTTGCGGACAAGATCAAGATGCTGCCGCTCCTCATGAAAATCGGCGGGTTTATTCCCTCGCGCGCATCCCGCGGTCCGGTCAAGGACGTTGTGTTGACAGGAGCCGCCGTGAACCTGTTGGATCTGCCGATTCTGAAGTGCTGGCCGAAGGACGGCGGCCGGTACATCACATTTGCCCAGGTGGTAACCGAGGATCCAGTGAGGAAGAAGCGCAATGTCGGCATGTACCGGATTCAGGTTTTGGATGGCCGGACGGTGGTCATGCACTGGCAGACGCAGAAGGTGGGCCGAGCGCATTTTGGGGAGTACCGGGTCAAGCGGGAGAAGATGCCGGTGGCGATAGTGTTGGGAGGAGATCCGGCGCTAATTTTTTCGGCGATTGCGCCACTTCCGCCGGACATCGACGAGTATGTCTTTGCCGGATTTCTGCGTGGCCGGTCAGTTGAGATGATTCCCTGCGAGACGATTCCGCTGGAGGTTCCGTCGAATGCGGAGATAGTGATCGAGGGGACGATCTATCCGGAGGAGCCGGCGGCGGTGGAGGGGCCGTTCGGGGATCACACGGGATACTACAGTCTGGAGGACAGGTATCCGGTGGTTCGAGTCAGCGCCGTGACAAGCCGTCGATCGCCGATCTATCCCGCGACGATTGTCGGCCGCCCGCCGATGGAGGATGGCTGTATGGGCAAGGCCGTGGAGCGGCTTTTTCTGCCTCTGGTGCGCCTGACGATACCCGAGATCGTGGACATGAATTTGCCGGTGGAGGGAGTGTTTCACAATCTGGCGCTGGTATCGATCCGGAAGCGCTATCCGGGTCAGGCTCAGAAGGTGATGCACGCGTTGTGGGGTCTGGGGCAGTTGATGTTTACGAAGATCATCGTTGTTTTCGATGAAGAGGTGAATGTGCGGGATCCGGCGGAATCTCTCTGGCGATTCGGGAACCTGATCGATCCGCACCGGGATTTCACCTTTGTTAAAGGTCCGGTCGACACTCTCAATTTCGCTTCCGATCTGCCAGACATCGGCTGGAAGGTCGGGGTAGACGCCACGCGGAAGTGGCCGGAGGAGGGATTTACGCGTCCCTGGCCGGAGGAGATCGTGATGTCGGACGCGGTCAAGCGCCGGGTCGACG
>CAZHRJ010000162.1:0-6433 GCA_964534765.1 uncultured bacterium | reverse complement strand
CCCGCTCCGGCCGCCGAGCCGAGCCGGTTCCAACATCCAGTCCTCGGAAACGTGGAAATCTCCCCTGCCGATTCCGATGCCGTTAAATCCATCGTCGAAAACGCATTCTCCCAAGGCGTCTCCAAAGGACAATCCTTCGAGCAGAAAAATCTCGCCAAAATGCAGAGACGGCTTGAAGAGATCGAACGCCGACAAAACGATAGTTCCGCCAAGTCCAACGGGCGAAATGATAATCCGGACAATGAACCGAATGCGCCGGACCCGATCAAAATCACCCAGGATTTGAAGGAAGCGTTCGACGCCGGAGACGCCGGACGATTCGGGGCCCTCGTCGCCCAAATCGTCAGACATGATCTTGAAGCGAAACTCCGACGCGAACTGACCGAACAAGACAAATTCCTCTATCACCAGATCCAATCGCTCCAAAAAGGCCAGGAACACGTCGCATCCCGCTTCGGATGGGAAACGCGCGGTTATAACTGGCTCGCTTCATATTTGCGCGATCCAAAGATCGCCGAAGAAATCCATCAGGAGGTGATCGGCTCGGCCCAGGCCGTGATCGCCGACCCGGAACAATCTGGCCTGACAGCGGATCAGGTCTATTCCGACGGCGGTTATCAGTCTCTGGCTCAACTGGTCATCGCCGACCGATTCAGAAAAGGACTCGGCGTTAAAACCAAGGAAGGCGAGGAGCAGCCGCCGTCTGCGCGGCGCGTTCCCGCCGCGCCGGCTCCAGCAGTACGGCCAAATCGAGGAGAAGCCCCCGCGGTCCCGCAACGAGAGATCGTGATCGGCCCGGCCCCAGGAACATTGGCCGCCGCGATCGCCCGAGCGGGGCTTAAAACCAAAGGCTGATTCCATCCGGTTTAAGGCCATCTTCACTCGAGGCGCCGCCCCATCCGTTAACGCGGCGCGCCGATTCCAGGACTCGATGACCCAAATCGAGCCGGGAGATGAAGCATGGCTGTCAACGACACCATCACAATCGCATCCACCGATAGGGGCGATACCGGACGTATCAGGCCCTTCGTTATCCCGGAACTGGTTCACCCAGAACCGGATCAAACGCCGTTCCTCGTGCTCTCGAACATGATGCGGGGTTTCATGCAGGTCCCCAACATGACCTACGAGACGCAATCGGAATGGGACCTTAACCGGGAACTCGAAGTCACCGCCGATTCGGCGGTCGGCGCGGATATCTCCGTCGATGATCGATCCAACGTGATCGCCCGACAAGTTTACGCCGTGATCGACGACCGGGGAAACCCGCTCGATCTCAACGTCCGCGTCAACGCCACGCCCGCAGCCGTCACGGCCGGGTCAATCGACGTTACACCCGGCAGACCCTTTAATTCGGTGGATAAAGTCATTCCGGCCGGCGCACGCCTCAAACTCGTGGCGACCGTCGGCCACGAAGACGCAACCCCGGCCGCCGTTCGTATCCGGGCGACCGACCGGAAAACCCAACGACTCACCGTCCTCCAGCGAACATGGGCCATCACATGGCATATGCAACTGGCGGATATGTACGGCCCCAAGGAAGAAGCACGGATCGAAGCCCAGCAGTTCAGGGAATACGCCAAGGACCTGGAGAACCTGTTCCTCTGGTCCAGGGGCGGAATCGATACTTCGACGGCAGGGCAGACAATCTGGGCCACCGAGGGGGTCTTCCCCATCGCCATGAGGAATAACCGATTCCACGCCGGCGGAACGCTCGACTTCTCGGCTTTCGTCGAATTCGCGCAGGCGGTCAACCGGTTTCACGGCGCGCACGAGAAATTCGCCTTCTGCAGCAATTCGCTCTCGGCGAAAATCGCGCGTTGGGCCGAGAAGATGGGAATCGTCCGCCAACCGGCCGATGTTGAAACCCTTAAACTCAACATCAAACACGTGGATATCCCGGGAATCGCCGCGCCGATCACCATCGTCCCCCATTACGGGTTCGATGGTGTAAACGCCATTCTGCTCGTCGATTTCAGGGGTATTCAGCCGGTTGAACACGGCGAAACGCTCATCGAACGCGGCTCAAACCGATACGGCATCGCCGCGACGCCGGGTCAACTGCGGACCGAGGCCCAGGTGGTTCGGAACGTGGGACTTAAATCGACGATGGATAAATCCCTCGGCGTTATCCTCGAAGTCGATCGGATCGCCGCTTGAAGGAGGTGATGGAACCATGACATGGAGCAAAGCAATCGGACAATCTCAAACCGGAGCCATCACCGTCGATGAGGGCGTCGCTTTTAATCTGACCTTTATCGGCGATAAGGACTCCAAGGGATTCCACAAGATCGATTCGGATGGAGTTCTCCTGGCCGTCGGGTCCGATTCCGACGACTCGGACGCTTCCGATGCCACCATCAACACCGACACGACGCTTAACGGCGATCAAGTGGGCACGGATACGGATGGACTTCTGATCTCGGATAATTTCTCCGACACCACCAAGAGTTACTTCGGGATGGGAGGCCTCATCCAGGCCATCAATACCTCGCCCAACTGGCGGGCCTCGCTGGTGGCCGCGCTGCCGGGGTCCAGGTTCGATAATGTCGGCGTCCTCCTCACCAAGGCCGGCAGCGACGCGATCGACTCCGGCCAAACGGTCCTCGTCGAATTCGACACCTCCGCCACGGATAACTTCATCGGCGCCGATCCGGCCACGGCCGATACCGACAGGATCGCCCGCCAGTTCTGCATCGGCCGCGAGTTCGACTCGGATCTGGGAAGCGATAACTATATCGGTGTCGCCCGCGTCTCCAAAGCCAATCTTCCGCTCTTCAGCCAACCGAAGGATTCCGATATATCGACGACCAATACCGACGTCGGACCGGCTTACAACGCGGACGTTCAGGCGAAAGCGACGAAAATCGTCATGACCGGCGAAACACCGGACAGTGATACGACCGGAACTCTCGATGTTTATTGTTTCGCGGCCAAACAATCCACGGGCGCCGTGCAAGGAAAATCGCGCCTTATCTTCAAGCATACCGTCACGACCGACACCTCAAACCTCAAAGAGATCGATCTGAAGGAAGCCGACCTGGCCAGCGTCGTCACGCTGCCGGGCGAACGGCTCGTCGTCATTCTCTCGCCGTCGGATACGGCCAATACCACGTTCACCGGAACCGTCCACGGCAAATATGGGTCGGGACTCGATTAATAAAGCGTATGCTCGAAGCCGTACATTCGGCCATGAAGGGACCCGCCGGATTCGAACCCGACGAGTCCCTTCAGGCCGAACTCGAAAATGAACCGCGCCGGCCCCTCGTGCTCGTGGCCGCCTGCCCGAAATCGGCCTCGACGTTCGTCGGAACCGCCGTCGCCATCGCCCTCGACCTCAAACCGGCCAAATTCTGCGAATCCTTCGTCCACGCCGAACAAGAACCCTCCCCTTATCAGATAGCCAGGTTCCTTCGCTCAGGCGGCGTCTCGCGGCTTCATTGCCGCGCCACCGGCCCCGGCGTCAAGACCCTCAATTTCTTCGGCGTCAAGACCATCGTTCTCGCCAGAAGACCCGAAGACGTTATGGTGAGCCTGCACGACGAACTGATCGACCCAATATACGCCTTCTCCGAAAACCATTTTAGCTTCGCCAGAACGAACGGCGATTTCATGAATCTTCCGCCGGCCGGCCGCCGCGATTTCCTCATCCGATTCGCGCTCCCGTGGCTCATTCAATTCCGTGTTTCCTGGAACCACGCCATCCAAACCGGAAAGATCAACTCGGCCCTCGTCGTGAAATTCGAGGATCTCGCCCTCGATCCGCTTCAAACGCTTGAAAATACGCTCCAATTCGTCACCGGCAACCCGCCGGACCATCACCAAACGGATCGCCTTAAAAGAGTTATCGCCGGAAAAAACGAGATCGCGCAATGGAACATCGGAGAGATCGGGCGCGGAATGAATTGGTTCACGCCCAATGAATTGGCGGAAATCCGCAAAGTCTCCTCTTATTACCCGGAGCATCCGATATGAACATCCTGACGACAACGGCCGCCAAAATAGTCCTCGACGCCGGATGCGGCCCGGCCGAATCGAGAATTCATCCCAATTTCGAGGGGCCGGAATGGGCCAGACTTCGCGTTGACGCCGATCCATCCGTCGAACCGGATCTGATCGCCCAGGTCTGGAACCTTCAAGGCGTCGCCGACGCCTCGATCGACGCCGTATGGTGTAAATCGGTCATCGATCACCTTACCTGGGATCAGGCCGCTAAAATGTTGCGGGAATTTCATCGCGTGCTCGTTCCAGGAGGCGCTTGCCTCATCGTCTGCCTCGATTTTGAGAAACTCTGCCGCGCCGTCCTCGAAGAAGGACTCGACTCGACGCGCTACGAATCGCCCATCGGGCCGGTCTCCGCCTTCGATCAGATCTTCGGATTCAAACCCCACGTCGCCGCGGGCAACCCCTGGATCCTCAAGCGATCCGGCTGGACCCGACCGATGCTCGCCAAGGCGCTCACCGAAGCCGGGTTTCAGAGCGGAGAAGTCAAGGCGAACGACGATTTCATGTCCGAGGCGATGATGGCCGTGGCGATAAAATGAGACTCGTTTTCGTCGCCTCGGAAGCCTCGACCGTCATGCCATCGCTCATCCGGCGGGCCTCGCTTCGCATCCCGGCGCCACTCGTGATCCGGATGCGGGAAACCGAATCCCATCGCTGGACGCCGCGTGATTACGCCACCCATGACGCCCTGTTCGGGGCGCTTGAAGCCTATAGGCCCGAAGCCGTCATCTTCATCAATCGACTCGGCTGTGGAGCCGGATTCCCGCTGGCCGCCTGGTGCGAAATTTCCCGCGTTAGATGCATTCCCTGGTACGTCGATAATCCGTTCTTCCTCTCCTCGGATCCTCATGATCGCGCCTTCGATTCGATCATTGCCCTGGTCAATAATCGACACTGGCTCGCCCCGCTTAAGGCTTCCGGTATGTCCAGGGTTCATTTCGTTCCGATGGCCACCGATCCGGAACGATTCGCCCCCGGGCCGCCGGCCGCCGAACGCGACGTTCCGATCGCGCTCATCGCCGATCTCGGTCTCGGCCGATATGATGAGATTCTCAAGGATATAATCGGACAAACCGGGCTCGATTTTCACCTGCGAAAATCCGAAATTCTTTCCCGCATCGCCGAGGCGGCCATACGGCTCACGCACGAGCGCGACGCCTTCCCATTGGATTTGATCGAAGCGACTCCGGCAATCCGCCGGCTCATTGAACATCCGGTATCACGCCGCTCGCTCGCCTGTCTTATCGATCTTCGGGCCTCACTTATAGAGCGCCTGCGATATGTAAAGGCGCTCTGGCCGCTCGGAATTCAGGTCTGGGGCGGCCCTGATTGGCTCAAATTCATACCACCCCAACATTGGCATGGAACGATTCACTTCACCAAGGTTCACGCCGTCTATCAACGGGCGAAATTGGTTCTGAACGTTTCCAAACTGCAATCGGTTCAGGTCGCCGATCAGCGCCATTACGATTCTCCGGCGGCTGGGGCCGCGCTTCTTACCGAACGCCATCCCGGACAACTCGAATTCTTCGATGAGGACGAAATGGTTTATTATTCCTCTCCGGAAGAGGCCGTCGCGAGGGCCCGCCGATTGCTGGAAAATGAGGACGAACGACTTGCCATCGTCGAACGCGCGCGCGCGAAAATCATCTCGACTCATACCTATGATCACCGCCTGGATCGGATCGCGACGATCGTGCGCGAAACGTCGTGGCCGGAACGAGTCAACCATGGTCCCGAACTGCTCGCCGAACTGGATTCCCACATCGACGCATTCCTTTCCGGAGGCCAGCTCGCGGCCGCTAAGGCCTGGATCGACGCCATGGAAAGAAACGACCCGACGACCGCCGCCTTCGGCAATTACGTCGGGGCTTATGCCCTGATGTCCGGACGTTCGGCCGAAATCGCCCTCGCCCGGATGAACGGCGACCAAACCGCCTTCGCCGATCGATGGCGCAGGTTGGCCAGGATCCGGCTCGGTGATCCCGCTCTTTAAGGTTCCGTTCGAGGATCCGGCCTCGGCCGACCGAGTCGTCGCCATGATCCGACAATCGCTTGCCTCCGGATGGATCGGCGACGGGCCTCGCGTCGTTCAATTCGAGGCCGCCGTGGCGACTTATCTCAATCTCGATCCGGAACGATGCGTTGCCGTCAATTCCGCCACATCGGCGCTCGAACTCGCCTATTTCCTCGCCGGAATAGACAGAACGACCGCCGTGATCTCCACGCCCATGACCTGCTCGGCCACGAACCTTCCGCTTCTTAATCGAGGCGCCGAAATTCTATGGGCCGATATCGAACCGGAGACCGGAAACGTCGATCCAACGTCCGTCGAAACGATTTGCTTGAGACTTCTCCGGAGCGCCGGCCGGTCTCCCAGGGCCGTCGTCGCCGTCGATTGGGCCGGCAGGCTCTGCCGCTATCCGAA
>CAZHRJ010000161.1:0-6437 GCA_964534765.1 uncultured bacterium | reverse complement strand
GACTCATGCCGGTGACCATACCAAAGCTATTCAAAAGAGCCAATGCGCTATGATAAAAGGGTCGCGCATGATTCGAAACACGGGATGGATGTTTCTGCTTGCCGGGATCTTGGCGGGAGGTCACTTGACGGCGCCGGCGCAGGTCTTAGCCAAAGACGAGACGGTCCATACGACCGAGCCGCTGGCGCTTCATGATGACCCCGGCGGGCGCGTGTCGGCGAATTTGGATCAGGGTGTGACGGTCAAGAAGATCCGGACTCAGGCTGACTGGTCTCAGATTTCCCTCGCGGCCTGGGTTCATGTGTCGGCATTTAAACTCATTCCGGCGTCCAACGGCGAAAAAACCCATGTCGCCGCCGGCATCGCCATGAAAGAGGGATCGCCGGACGGCCCGGCAATCGGGAAGGTTCTCAGGGGATCAACGCCGCCCATGGCTGACCGCACCGCGGATTACGTCAAACTGGATTTCACGGTCTGGGTCAAATCCACCGGCCTCAAATCCGGGAAAGCCCCGGCTAAACCGGCACGCGCCGCGCCGACACCACCGCCCGCTCCACCGGCACCCACCGGCCCGCCGGCCCCGCCAACCGGGTCAGCGCCTCCGGTGTCCCAAGTGCCGGCGTCTCCGACTCCGGCCGGTCCGACGATGATCCAGGTCACAACGCCGGCCGCCCGGCCTTCGCCGCCAACTGAGGCTCCTCCCACGACGCCGGCCCGGCCGCCCGAGACGTCGGAGGATCGAACCTATAAGAAAAGCTGGGCGGTCTACATCGGCATTGAGAATTACGAGCATCGGCCCGCGTCGGCCGGGGCGGTCAAAAACGCCGAGACGGTCAAGACCGCGCTTGAAAAAAATGGATTTCATACAGCCGAATTTCTCTCCAACCGAAATGCCACCAAATCGGCCATTGAATCGAGTCTCGGTGACCGGCTTCCGGGATCGGTCGGAGCGGACGACCGGCTGGTGATCTATTTTTCCGGATTGGCCCATACGCAGACCCTATCCGGGAAAAAGAAAAAAGGATTCCTTCTGCCCGCCGACGTCCCCGCGGGCAATGCTCTGTCCAGCGCGATATCGATCGCCCGCGTGAAGGAACTGGCCGAGTGGATCGGCGCGAAGAGCACCCTCGTCATCGTGGACGCGTGCGTGTCCGATCCCCTCCTGTCATCCGAATCAGCGGAACCGGATTTGATCGACCGCGCGGCCCGGCAGGGCGGAATTGTGATGGCCGCAACCTGCGGCAGTGACGCAAAGAGCGCTCCCGGCGGTCTCGCCGCGCGGTTATTGCCGGCATCCGACCCTCTTGGTATAAAACCACCGGAGGCCGCGCCGGCCAAACCGGATGCGCCGGCCGAGCAGAAACCCCCGGCGCCGGCTGTGACGCCCAAGGACCTCAAAACGGATCGCGAGTCATCCGGAGGAATTGACCTCGACCTGATATTCGTTCCCGGCGGGTGGTTCGACATGGGCCCCGACCTCAAGGCGTATGTCGATGGGTTCTGGATGGGGAAATACGAAATCACGGTCGGGCAGTGGAAAAAATTCTTGGCGGAAAGCGGCCTTGCCTTTGACTGGGCCAACAACAGTTTCGGCGCCTACCCCGTCACCGATTTCTCTCCGGACGACAATTGCCCCATGGTCAGCGTCAGCTGGCAGCAGGCGGTGACGTTTGTTCAGTGGCTCTCGGGCGCCTCCGGAAAAACATACCGCCTGCCGACCGACGCGGAATGGGAATACGCGGCCAGGGGCGGCCGGCAGTTCGAATACGCCACGTCAAACGGGGAACTGGGCAAAAACCAGGCCGCCTGCAAATCCTGCGGAAGCATCTGGGATGACAAACGCGCCGCGCCCGTCGGATCGTTCCCGCCGAATCCGTTCGGCATCCACGACCTGTCCGGCAACGCATGGGAATGGTGCCAGGATTGGCACGCGGCGCTGCCGACCGGAAAAATAAAAAATCCAACCGGGCCGGCCGAAGGCGAGAGAAAGGTTTCGCGTGGCGGCTCGTGGGGGAATGATCCGAGTTTATTAAAAACCTCTCACCGGGGCGCCGTGAGGCCGGGATATCGGGGCCATTTCGTCGGATTTCGAGTCGTCCGCGTTCCCTGAGGCGGCCATGACGGACCCCCGCATGCGGGCCTCGCCCGCGACTCCGATCAAGGCATTTCCCGAAGCGCTTCTGGCGCTCACCTTTGTCGGTCAATCTCAAACACGAGCCGGCCCGCCGAAGGTCATTCTTGGCGCCGGCGTCGATACTCTGCGGCGATTCGGCCGGTTTTTGAGATTTTTCGATCCGTCGATCGATGTTTTTTCCTGCCGGCGCCCGCCGGCCCTCTCCGGCTCGATCGACCGATCGATCCCGCCGGACGAGCGGCGCGAATTGTTCCAGGCGCTTCTGTGCCTGCTGGATCGCCGACCCGCCGTCTGCCTCTTTCCGGATGACAGTCTGGATTCACCGGCCATTTCGCCGGGACAGTTTCGGATTCGGACGGTGGCGCTTGCGGTCGGGGACGAGGTGGATCTGACCGATTTAATCGAGGCCCTGGTGACGGCGGGATATGACCGGACGCCCATCGTGCGCGACCCGGGATCCTTCGCGGTCCGCGGGTCACTCGTCGACGTGTTTCCACCGCAGGATGTCCTGCCGGCGCGCATCGATTTCGATGATGTCCGAATCGCCCGCATCCGCGCCTTCGATCCCGCCACCCAGGAATCGGTTCCCGGCGCGGAGTCGGACCGGCCCGATCTTCGCCTGCCGCCCCTGTCCATCTTTGACCAGACCGCCCCGGATCGATTCCGTTCCTGGATCGCCGACTGCCCCCTGTATCACCTCACCGATGACAGGGATGTCCATGGTCCGGCTGCCGCTTCTTCCGCACCCGCCTGGGTTGACCTGTCACTCTTTCCGGTCGAAGGCGACGGCGAACGAATGGAGGAACCGGCCCTGCCGCCCGGGGTGGAGGCCCAGGTCGAGTGGATGCGCAAGCATGTCGAGGAGGGATGGAAAGTCGCGCTGGGTCTTCCGGCCGACCTATCGCGGCGGATCGGAGAGTTTCTCAAAGACAAACAGCTCCCCTTTTCCGAATGCCCGCGCGGCCGGTTTCCGCTGGGTCTTCCGGCCGGTGTGGCGATGATCGAAGGGGATCTGCCGGGCGGATTAAGAGACGCGGCCCGACGCATCCTGCTTCTGTCCGCCGGCGATCTCTTTCCGAGACGCCGCGGCCTCGACGACGCCGCCGAGGCGCCGACGCGCGGGTACGCCAGCCGGTCCATCAGCGACGTGCTGGACCTCAAGGAGGGCGACTATGTCGTCCACGAGCAGTATGGCATCGGAATATTCAGAGGATTGAAACGCATCAAGACCCGCGAGGAGGAGGGCGAGTACCTCTCAATCGAGTACAGGGACAGGGACATCCTCTACGTGCCGCTCGACAAGTTTCACATGGTCCAAAAATATATCGGCAGCGGCCGCAAACCCAAACCGCACAGGCTGGGCGAGGCGGCATGGCAGAGGATCAAGCGCAGCGCCAGGGAAAAAATCGAAGTCTTCGCGCGCGACCTGCTCGGCCTCTACGCCTCGCGTGAACACCAGAGCGGGTTTGCGTTTTCAAAAGACACCGTCTATCAGCACGAATTCGAAATCCGGTTCCCGTTCGAGGAAACTCCGGATCAGGCCCGGGCGATCGGCGATGTGAAGCAGGACATGGAACGGGCCAAACCGATGGACCGGCTGATCTGCGGGGATGCGGGATTCGGAAAGACCGAGGTGGCTCTGCGGGCGGCATTCAAGGCGACGATGGACGGCAAACAGGTCGCCGTCGTCGTCCCCACCACGCTCCTGGCGGAACAGCACCGGCAGGTGTTCGAGGAGCGGTTCGCCGATTTTTCCGTTCGCATCGCCGAACTGTCCCGGTTCAGGTCCCGCGCCGAACAGCAGACAATCCTCGATCAGCTCAAAGCCGGAGAACTCGACATCTGCATCGGCACCCACCGGATCCTCCAGGACGACGTCGTCTTCCGGGATCTGGGACTGCTCATCATCGACGAGGAACACCGGTTCGGCGTCCGGCAGAAGGAACGACTCAAATTCTACCGCCAGTTCGTCGACGTGCTGTCGATGAGCGCCACCCCCATTCCGCGGACGCTGTACATGTCGCTGATTTCAGCGCGGGATATTTCGGTCATCGAAACGCCGCCCCGGCAGAGGATTCCCATTCACACCGAAATCTACGCCTACGACCCCCGGCTCATCCGGGAGGCGACCGTCAAGGAAATGATTCGCGGCGGACAGGTCTTCTTCCTCTACAACCGGGTCGAATCCATCGCCAAAGCGTCCGAACGCATCCGCCGCGCGGTCCCGGAGGCGCGAATCGGAATCGCGCACGGGCAGATGAACGAGGACGACCTCTCCCGTGTCATGACCGACTTCCATCATCGGCGCCTTGACGTCCTCGTCACCACCACCATCATCGAATCCGGGCTGGATCTTCCAAACGCCAACACCATCTTCATCTTCGACGCCGAACACTTCGGCCTTGCCACTCTCTACCAGCTTCGCGGCCGCGTCGGCCGGAGCGACCGGCCCGCGTACTGCTTCCTGCTCACGCCCGAGGGCGGCAAACCCCTGACATCGACGGCGCGGCGTCGGCTGGAGGCGATCGCGGCCATCACCGGCGCAGGCGGGGGATACCGGGTCGCGCTGGAGGATCTGACGCTGCGCGGCGCGGGGAATCTGCTGGGCCGGGAACAGCACGGGATCGTCTGGGAAATCGGATTTGAAATGTACTGCGACATGCTCAAATCCGCCATCGTCGAATTACAGGGCGTCCGGCAGGAGCCGCCGTGGAATGTCCGGGTCGATATTAAGATTCCGCAGTTCATCCCGGAGGATATTCTACCGCCGGCGTCCGAGCGGATTGCCCTCTACCGCCGGATCGCCCGATGCCGGACGATCAAAGACCTGCGCGCCCTGGAAGACGCGCTGGCTGACCGGTTCGGCAGGCCGCAGCCCCCGCCGCTGGACAATCTTCTTCGAGTCCGGCGGCTGAAACTGATCGCGAGGGACTATGAGATCACGGAAGTCATCGAGTGGAACAAGAGCCTGTCGGTCTACACGGACGCGTCCGACGCCGTGATCGTCCAGACCGCCAAACTCCGCCCGGTCCAACTGACGCCCCGACAGATTGAATACAACCTCCGCGGCCTCACCGGCGACATCTTCCTGAAAAAATTCGTCGACTTGCTGGACGTCTCAGGGAATCAGCAGGCTCGATGATTCTTCCAATGCCGATTCGGTGACCTTCACGCAGGGCAGGTCCAGCCCGACGGAAACCGGCGGAAGCAGGCACCAGGCATACCAGTAACTGGTCGACGCAATCCCCAGGCCGCCCAGGAGGCCGCCCGGGAAACCGGAATAATAGACGGCGTTCACCGTGACGCCGAGATCCAGCGATTTTTCGGTGATGGTGCTGGTGATGAATCCCTCGGCCTTCAAAACCACGGTCGGATCGGTCGGGCCGATGCCCGGCGGATAGGCGTTATGCTCGAGATAGTAGTCCCGCATGCCCGCGCGAAATTCCGATACCATGTAGGTCAGCATCGCCGCTTTCCTGGACTTGTCTATCGTCTTGCCGATTCGCACCGTCGCGTAGACGCTCACCACCGCCAGAATCACCGTCACAACCAACAACTCGATCAACGTAAACCCTTGCGCGCCTCCCGCCCGGCCCGACGGCGGCGTGCGCTCGATCCGGGTGACGCTTGTCCAGTAGATCAGGATGGATTTCAGAAGGTCGAGCAGATCGCTGTATTTGAGCGGTTTTAAAAAGTACGACGCGGCGCCCGCGGCGTAGGAGTCGACGATGTCCTCCCGGCGGTTGCTGGTCGTGAGCATCAGCACCGGCACGTGTTTGAGCGCCGGATCCGATTTTATTTTTTTCAGCGTCTCAATTCCGTTTTCGACCGGCATATTGATGTCGAGCAGCACGATGTCCGGCAGGGTTTCCCCGCCCACGGCCGCCCTCCCCTGAAGATACGCAATCGCCGATGCGCTGTTCTGGACCGCGGCCAGATGGCAGGCGCCGGTGTCCGGCTGCACTTCCACCAGCGCCTCCCGCAGAATATCAATGTCCATGGGATTGTCCTCGACCAGAAGAATCTCCAGCGCCGGGCGGTCCATTATCCGGCTCCCTCGACCCTTTCGGCCGGCGCAGCCGGGCTTGCCTCCGGCGGGGCCGCCGCAAACGTGAGAAAGAATTCCGACCCTCCGCCCGGCCGGGCCTGGACCCAGCTTCGGCCGCCGTGCGATTTGGCCACCTGCTGGACGATCGCCAGCCCCGCGCCCGTGCCCTCGACCTCCCGGCCAACGCCCCGCTGAAATAATTGAACCTGAAAAAACGGCGAAAAGAGGGTAACAAAAAGGAGATGGCTGACGAAT
>CAZHRJ010000160.1:0-6527 GCA_964534765.1 uncultured bacterium | reverse complement strand
ATCCGGCCGGCGTCGGAGACGCCGGCACTTGGGGCCGCGGAGCGGCTGATCCGGCGCGAATTCAGTGGCTGTCATTCGATCTGCCGGCCGGCGGGGCTGTTGGCCGGAGGGAGTTGGAGGCGGGAATACTGGCGGAGCGTATTCGGCAGATAGTCGAAACTGTATTGGCGCCGGATGCGCGGGATCTTCGACAGTCCGACTCAGCGGGTCCCGGCGCGGGCTTGGACTATGGAGATTTTGCGCTTCTCTTTCGCGCCACGTCGTCGCTCTATCTGTACGAAGAGGCCATGCGGCGCGCGCAGGTGCCGTACGAACTGGTGAAGGCGGGTACGGCCTATCGATCGCAGGAGGTACTCGATCTGATCAACACCCTGAGCGTCCTCGTTGATCCATCGGATATGATCGGCTGGCTGGGATTTTTGCGTTCCCCTCTGGCGGGACTTTCCGACGACGGCATCTGGCAGCTCGGCGAATCGGGGGACATTCGCCGCTATTTTTCGGCCGATGTCGACTTGCCCGGAACGCTGAGCGTTCGTGACCACGCGGCGGCGGAGATGACGAGATCGTTTCTAAATCAAGGCCGGACAGAGCGGCGGCGCCGGACACCGCTTTCTTTTCTGGATTGGATCCTCTCCGCCAGCGGGTACGGCGCTCTGATAGAGGCTCTGTCCCAGCCGGATTCGCGGCGTCGATCCATCGAGACGCTTCGGCGGGCGGCCGCGCAGTACCGGACGCACCGGCCGGACCCGATGATGGCATTTCTTCAAGCCGCGCGTCGGATGGTGGATCGGCGGGAGCGGGAAACGGGATCGGACGCGACGTCGGGCAGCCGGGTGAAATTGATGACGATCCATCAGTCAAAGGGACTGGAATTTCCAGTGGTGATTCTGCCGGATCTATTGAGACCGGAAAGCCCGCATCCGCCGGATGTTTTTGTCACGAACCAGGATCGCGGGCGATCCAGTCTGGCCGTCCGGATCAAACTGTCCGGGCTGGTCGAAAAATTTCCGACGCCCCGGTGGACGGCGGCATCGGCGGAATCCGAGCGCCGGGAAACGGAGGAGCAAAAACGGCTGTTATACGTCGCGATGACGCGGGCGCAGGACCGGCTGATTCTGGCCGGGCCCGACCACGACGTCAAAGGCCGGACCGTGTGGGAACTTCTATACCAGTTTCTGAAGGCCGAACCCCGGCACGTTGAAGTAGTCAGCGTCGGACCACGCGGTCCGGCCGGCGTCAGAGACGCCGGCACTGGGGGCGCCGGAGGCGCTGATCCGGCCGGCGTCAGAGACGCCGGCATCTGGGGCGCCAGGGGCGCTGATCCGACAGCGGAAATGAGCGCGCCGGCGCTTATGGATCAACGTCTCAAAGAGACGCGGCTTGTGACTCACAGTTCGCTGCCGATTCTACCCGGAGTCCGGCTTCTAAACGCGACTTCTCTTCCTGAAGAAAAGTCCTCCATGCCCGGTCCCGGCGGCCGGGGACGGAAGTACGCGATTGTCCTGGGTATTCTGGCCCACGAGACACTCCAGTACGTGCCCTGGGATGTTTCCCGGGACGAGCAGGTCGGGTGGGTCAAACAGAATCTCAGCCGCCGGAGGGACTGGGCGGGTTTGCCGGAAAAACCGCTGCGACAACTCAATGAGGATCTGGGCCGATTCCTGGCGTCGCCTCTGGCCGAACGCATGCGGGCGCGAAGCGACTTGATACGACACGAATACCCATTCAAATGTTTCTGGCGGGAGGCCAACGGTTGGGAGCGGTGGTACATCCAGGGTCAGGTTGATCTGCTGATTCTTGGAGAGATCGAGATATACGATTACAAATACGAGCGCCCCAAATCAGATTTTGGCCGCTACCAAAGCCAGCTCATGGCCTACGCGTTCGCCGCCTGTCGGGCCTTGGGTCGGCCCGAGGTCACCGTCGGACTCCAGTTTCTCATGGGCAACCAGGCACTTGTCCGCCGGAAAGTCACCGAGAAGTCAGCCGCTGATTATTTGTCCCGGCTGGACCTTTCGCGGCGCGCATAGCACTACGGCGATATTTTCACCGCAGAGGCGCAGAGATGACGCAGAGCTGCCGCAGAGAATGGGAAAGTTTTGAGTAGGATTATTCCCAAAAAAAATCTCTCTCTCTGCGTCATCTCCGCGTCATCTCTGCGCCTCTGCGGTAAATTTTTATTCAGGTCTACTCAGCCCTTTCCCGGACGAATTGTTCGATACCGGAAGCGACGGCATGGGCGATGCGGGCCTGGAAGTTGGGATTGAGAAGCAGTTCCTCTTCCGGTGGCCAGATGAGGTAGGCGCATTCGATCAGGATGGACGGCATGAAGGTCTGTCGAATGACGTGGAAATTGCCGAAATGGAGTCCGTCATCCCGAAGCGGGATCTGATCCCGCATTGCCCCGTGAACCGATTCGGCCAGAGGATGGCTGAAGGGCTGGAAGTAAAAGACACTGTAACCATTCATCTGGAAGGGATCGGCGCCCGCCGGCAGGCCGTTGGTGTGGATCGACACGAACAAATCAGATCCCGCCGCGCGGGCCCGAACCACGCGGTCCGGCAGTGGGACGGTTTCCTGATCCTGCCGCGTGAGGAAGACGGAGGCGCCGCGAGTGATCAGCGCATCCCGGAGTTGAATCGCAAGGAGCCAATTCACCGCGTGTTCCTGTGTGGCCATGGGCCCGAATGTCCCCAGCGGCGGGTGACCGGGATCGACGCCGATCCGAACGCCGGACAGGGTCTGCGTCGGCGTTTCCGCCGAGAGTCGATCCCGCCGCCGAGATGGACGCTCCGCGGGGCTGGCCGGCAGGCTGATACCCGGCGGGTCGTACAGTTCCAATATCAACTTTCGATTTTCATATCGAATGTCATATCCCCAGATCGGCCGGCGCAGGTCCAGGTCCAGCTGGTAGACATGTTCCATCGGCTGGGACCATACGGCCAGGCGGATCCAAGGGTCATCGGCGGCGTAATGGATCCAATCGGTATTCGCGACGCCGCCGTAGAGTCTCAGGGAAATCGAGCGGCCGTCGACTGCGGGGATGACCCGGTAGGGGATCAATTCCTGCAGGGTGGTCGAAATGATGGTCGACCGACCGGCGTCGGAGACGCCGGCACTGGGGGCCGCGGAGCGGCTGATCCGACCGGCGTCGGAGACGCCGGCACTGGGGGCCGCGGAGCGGCTGATCCGGCCGGCGTCGGAGACGCCGGCACTTGGGGCGCCGGAGGCGCTGATCCGGCCGAGTCTGTGGACGGTCCAGCCATTGATCCAGCTTTCGGGGATGGGCGTCTGCCGGGGAAGGAGCCTGACGGCGAAAGCGTCGATCCATAGGGATTCGACATCGGAAAGACGGACGTGGAGATTTTTATCGATTTGCCCGACGACGTGGACGAGGACATCCTTTTGAAGCCGAACCTCAAACCCGGCCTGTTCGGTTCCCTCGTCGGGTCCGGACCGGAGGAACACGGTATCGGAGACGATGCGGCCGATGCGCGTGGGTTTGAGTATTTTTTCCTCTTTCGGTTTGTGTACCGCCTGATCGGCTATCGGCACGGCCGCAGACGCGGAGACCTGCGCCGCCTTATCGACTTTGACTGAAATCGCCCGAGTTTCGATTCGCCCGTCGCCAGCGTCGGCCTGAACGATGAGAGGAAATTTTCCGGATTGAATCGGCACCAGCGCCATCCATCCGCCGAGGGACGACTGGACGACGGGCGAATCGATTCCGTTGACGGTGACGCGGGCGTAAGGCGGAAACACGGATCCATAGATGAATGTCCGGTCCATGGCCGGGAGGGACATTTTATCCGTTGGATAGATAATCCGAATCTGGATGGATTCCGGCTCCTGTGAATGGGCGGACAACACAACCCCCAGGACACCCGCCACGGCCAGAGCCCAAACCCCGGACATTCGAATAAGGTCACCTGACCGTCCAGGTCCGATCACACATTCCCCCCCGGCAGAAACGGACGAACCAACATCCATTCAAGCCAAACTGGATTTTTGAATCAAAGAAACGCCGTTTGTGTTCTCTCCGCCATGCAGCGGAGAAAACTCAACCGACGTTGTTCTTTATTTTATGTGCTTGCTGATGAGCTTGGCCATCTCAAACATATCGACCTTGCTCTTGCCGCCGAACACCACTTTGAGGGCCGCATCAGCGTTGATTTTGCGTCTTTCCTTCGAATCCTGCAATTTGTGCTTCTTGATGTAGGCCCACAACTTCTTGATAACCTCGGTCCTCGGCAACGGCTTGTTGCCGACAATGGCCCCGAGCGCTGCGGATGGCTGCAACGGCTTCATAAACGCAGCGTTGGGTTTTCTCTTCCCCGCCATGTTCCCCTCCTGAGTGACATAAGAATTCGCTGAGCCATACGGCCCAGGAAAAAGTAGCGGGGGGCCGATTTGAACGGCCGACCTTCAGGTTATGAGCCTGACGAGCTACCAGACTGCTCCACCCCGCACCTCAATTCAGCTTTGTTGGTAGGCTTTATACGTTACAAGTGTGAAATGTCAAGCCGAACCGCGTCAGCCCAGGGGGACTCCCAGTTGCCGGCAGGCAAGCCCGATCCCGGCGCTTACCAGAATCACGTACACGATATCCCATCCGAATTTCCATAATCCGATAAACGCCACCGCGGCCAGTAAAAACGCCGGCCAGGCGAATGTTCCCGGTTCCGGAACGAGCACATGCGCGCCGAAAAAGACGGCCAGGTTGAGCATCACGCCCACCACCGCGGCCGTAATCGACCCGAGAGCCGACGACAGCGGGACATTGCCCCGGGTTTGTTCAATGTACGGCGCGCCCAGGAAAATCCACAGAAAGCAGGGAAGAAACGTAACATAGGTCGCCACGACCGCGCCCAACACGCCGGCCATGGCCGGCGACAGCGCGACGGCGGCGGCGTTTGACCAGGCTCCCACAAAGCCCACAAACGTCACAAGCATGATAAGAGGCCCCGGAGTCGTTTCGGCCAGACCCAGGCCGTCGATCATCTGTCCCGGCAAAAGCCAATGATAGTGTTCGACGCCCGCTTGCGCGATATAGGGCAGAACCGCATACGCTCCACCAAAGGTCACCATCGCCGCTTTCGAAAAAAATCTGCCCATCTGATAAAAAACGCTGGAATTCCCCCAGACCGCCGACAGAAAAAAAAGCGCGCCGATCCACATCGTCAGACCGATCAACAGAACCAGAATGGAATGCGAAAGACGCGGGCGGGTATGGCCGTCGAGAGGCCCGGGTTCGGGGGACGAATCCGTGGGCGAGCGGTGGGCACGGAATCGATTTCCGAGAAGACCGATAGCGGCGGCTGAGAGAATGACAATGGGGAATGGCACGTGCCAGAAATAAAGTCCCGCAAACGCCAGCGCGGCCAGAGCGAAAGAGGCGCCATTTTTCAGGGATTTCCGGCCGATCCGGATCATCGCCGAAACAACGATCGCCAGGACCGCCACGCGCAGTCCTCCGAATATCGCCGCGACGGCCGGGACGGCGCCGTGCGTCACATAGACCCAGCTGAGAGCCGTCAAAATAAAAAAGGAGGGGATAACGAAAAACAATCCCGCGACGATTCCGCCGATCATTCCATGAAGCAGCCAGCCGACATAGGTGGCGAGTTGCTGAGCCTCCGGGCCCGGCAGGAACATGCAGTAATTGAGCGCATGGAGGAATCGTTCTTCGGATATCCATTTCTTTCGTTCGACCAGTTCCGTGTGCATGATCGCGATCTGCCCGGCGGGGCCGCCGAAGCTGATGAACCCGAGTTTGACCCAGAACCGAAACGCGTCACGGAAAGGAGGCCGGGCGATCATGAGGCCGGCAGGATAGCTGTTTGACCGCTCCGGTACAATTGGCGATGAGCCGAGGGTTTTTTTTGAAAAGTAAATAAGATAGGATCCGGCGCGATGAAGAAAGTTCTGGTTGTGGTTCTGGTGATGGCGTATCTGATCGCCTTTGCGGCCAACAAGACGCTGGAAAAGACGATCGGGTTTGATTACGATTCGACGCTGGCTTTTTCGACCCCCACCTTTCTGGCGGAAAAAAGGGAGGACCCTTCGGAGCACCTCGATTGGGACCTCATCAATAGCCGGCTGCTCAGTTTCGAAAAGAAAAAGCGCGTGGCGGCGCTGGTTACCGTCACCCGCATTTTCGGGTATACCCCCATCGTGGTCACCGCGCGGCCGGAGGTCAAGGGCGATCAGTTCCGGATTCATGTTTCGAGGCAGTACGGGGTGAAACCCGAAGATATCTACATGACAAAGGAAAAGTCGCTGGTCCTCAAAGAGCGGAATACGGTTCTCTTCATCGGCGACAGCGACGGGGACATCACGGAAGCGCACAAAGCCGGGATCAGGGCGATTCGGATCAAGCGATCAGCGGATGACCAGTACAAAGACCACTACCATCCCGGACAGTACGGCGAATGGGTGCTGCCGTTTTCAGAGGCGCACGAATAAAAAAAACCGTAAGAGATTAGCCGATTGAAGCAATCTTGACGCCTTTCTGATTCGACCGCCGC
>CAZHRJ010000159.1:0-6539 GCA_964534765.1 uncultured bacterium | reverse complement strand
AGGCGGTCAGTTTACACGGGACACGAACGAGTTGCAAGATCGGAAAGTGATTTTGCGTGACCGGCAATTGCCGGTCAGGACGAGGGAGGGAGCGGATGAGAAGGCGGATGCTCCATTTGTTTTCGATACGCGGTCAGCGTCGCCGTCTCGATTTTTTTGCGGGTGGCGATGTTGAGCGGATGCGCGATGTCCTTGATCTCGCCGTCCTTCATTTTTCTCGACGGCATAAACACCGCCAGACCCCTATCGGTCTCGACGATCCGGATATTATGGACCACGAAGGCGCCGTCAACGGTTATGGACGCCCACGCGAGCAATCTCTCCCGCGAGTTGGGATCAGCCTCCCGCATCGCTTTCTTGATTCGAACTTCGGTCACTTCCATGAGCTTGCCTCACCCCCCACAGCGGCAACCGGCTTACCTCATCCGCCACCCCCTCCTGACAAATCGCGCGCGCACCACCGCCGAATCCGGCACCGCACGAGAGATTCGTTTCAGGGTCAACCCGCGGAAGGGCAGGACAAAAAAAACAGAGCCGCTGCCAGTCATAGACGATAGACCCAGCGGAACGAGACTATCCGCAAGGCCGGCCAGTTCCGGATGCAAGCCTTCCGCCACCGTCTGAAAATCGTTCAACCGGCCCCGCACCGGTCGCCGCCGACGGATGGCCCGGACAGCCACGTAAAGGCTACGGGCCGAGAGGGAGGTTGTCAAGTTTTGGCGCCGCCTGACCCGGTCCAGCGCCGCATAAGCGCCGGCCGTCGAAATACGGACCGATTTCGGAATGATCAGATACACGTTCCGGCGATCCAATGGCCGATGAAGACGGGTCAGTCGCTCACCACGGCCCCGGCCAACAGCCGAACCCCCCACAATACAAAACGGCACGTCCGCGCCGATTTGACGGCCAATTTCCGACAGATCCCGCCGCGATGCCGGCGCGGGAACACCGATCAGCCGGCAGGCACCGATCAGAAAGGCCGCGGCATCCGCGCTGCCTCCACCCAACCCTCCTCCGGCGGGAATGGCTTTGTCCACCCATACCGCAAAATGCCCTTTCGAAACCTCCGGCCACTTTTCTCGAATATACCGGTACGCGCGATGAATGGTGTTTCGCCGATCCGTCGGAATGGATCGATCGGTACAGTGAATGGAAAGGGTGGTGTCCATTGAGGGTGACCATCGGATACGAATCCGGTCAAACAATGAAAGAGATTGGAATAGCGTCAACAGATCATGAAATCCGTTCCTGCGGCGTGGCCCGACACGGAGAACAATGTTGATCTTCGCAAACGCGTCAATGGCTATCGTCCGAACCCGCGCGCGCCGGCCGCTTCTGAGGGAACGGCGGCGCCCCTGCCTCCGTCCGATCACAAGGGCATCCACGTCCGTCACCACACGTACGCGCGGCTGTTATCGCCGGATCGTGGAGGGCAAATTGCGAAGTTTGTCCTGTACGGAAGAGCTGTCAATTTTTTCCAGTGATTTCTGATAGGAGTGCCGGGCCTCATCGATCGATCCCATCGCGGCATGGACATCACCGAGGTGCTCGTAAATAACCGGATCCGAAAGGATGCGGGATGCCCGGTCGAGATACTCGATGGCCAGTTTCAATTTCCCCTTTTTGAAATAGACCCAGCCCAGACTGTCCAGATAATACGCGTTCGCCGGCTCGCTATTCAGCGCCTTCTTCAACATCCGCTCCGCCTCCTCCAGCCGAACGCCTTTTTCGGCGTACATGTAACCCAGAAAATTCAGCGCCGCGGTGTGGGATGGCTGGAGGGTGAGTATCGACTGAAATGTCCGTACGGCGTCCTGAAAGAGACCGATGCGGTGCTGGACTTCACCGAGCGTAAAGAGGATATTGACATTTTTGGGATCGAGCCGCTGCGCCTTTTTGAAGAATTCGACGGCCCTGGTGTCCTCTTTGAGCGCCAGAGAAGTGAATCCGATCATGGTTGGGACTTCGGCGTTGTCCGGCATCCGTTTCATGGCCTCTTCGAGCATTCGGATCGCCGCCGTGTGGCGGTTCCGGCGGATCTCAATGTATCCGAGCTGGACATACGGCTGGCCCAGCTCGGGATGATCTTTTGCCAGCTGGTGAAAAATCGCAACCGCCTCATCGTCGAGATTGGAATCCACGAGGAGCTGCCCGAGCCGGTAACGGTTTTGAAGACTGTTGGGAATGAGAGCGGCAAGGCGCCGTCGGAACCGGATGGCCGCGGGTGTGTCATGCTGCGTTTCCGCCAGAGTAGCCCGCTGGGACAGAACTTCGGTGTTCTCCGGCTCGACGTCCAGAAACCGGTCAAAAAGAGCAGCCGCCACCGCCGAGTCCTCCCGCTGCTGCGCCAGAAGCGCCAGAGTAAACAGACCCAGCCGGCTGTCAGGCTCGACGAGCAGCAATTGCCGCAAGACCGCCTCCGCCTCATCGACCCGGCCCGCGTCGAGGAGGGCCACCGCATACCGGGTGAGGGCTTCCGGGTCATCCGGATGGCGCTGGAGGTATTCCTTGAGTATCTCGATCGCCCTCGGAACGGATCCCTGCTTGAGACGCAGATTCCCCAGCTGAAACAACGCCTCGTCGTCCTTTCCACCGGCGCCGAACGCCTTCGAGATTGCCTGCTCGGCTCTTTCACTGTCTCCCCAGATCAAATAAATTTTCCCCAAAAGAAAATACGTTGAAGGCAGAGCCGAAAAATGTTCGGCCACATATTTGAGCGCCTGCTCTGCGCGGGTCAACTGACCGGAATAGGCCAGGGACTCCGCGTATAACTGGCGCGACTCGCGAGAGTCCAGACCGCCGGCAATAGCCGCATGCGCCTGCCGGGCGGCGGAATCGAAATCTCCCGCTTCGAACAAATAAACCGCCTGACTCCAGGACATTCTCGCATCCGGTGTCGGTTCGGCGGCGCGGCCGCCCTGATCCGCAGGCATGCCTGTCGGCATGGATTCGGCCGAAGGCGGCGCCGGATGCCGGTCTGTCTGTGGATGAGATTTGGGCGTTGTGGCTGTACAGGCGGAGATGCAGAGTGGAGCGGCGAGGCAGAAAGCAAGCAGAGCTTGATGGCGTGTCATGGACTACTTTTTCTTTTTTTGACGCAGAACCACCGTGGCCGAATACCGGACATACAACTCATCGTCATCGACACCCGCGCCGAAATAGGTATCGGGGGAATTGGCGGCATAAATATTTTCATTTGCGTTGTGAGGCCCCACCACCTGTTCGCCCGCGCCCCGGGTGATGACCCATATCACGGATTGGACACTGTCCGGATTTGTGTTTGGCTCCAGTGGACGCGTATCCGACTCGGGGCGGGAGATGTAATACAACCGGCAGGTAGCTGGCGTGTCCGAAAGGGCCGGAAACCGGCTGTCATAGAATATGTTTCCGTAGGCGGGCTGATCGGAAGACAGATCCAGCCGCATGGTTTCAGGAATACGGGGCATCATCATGCCGATGTCGCGCATGCCGTCGTAAGGATCGTCGTTGTCAATCCAGGCGGTGAAAACCACTCTCTGACCCACCTTATATCCGCGTCGCGGGGGCGATGGATCGACCGACGTATCGAATCGTGGACCCAGCCCTGCTTGCTCCGTGTTGACCGGTTTTGGCTGTGACAGCCGGGATCTGGGATAAATGATTTCAGCTTCGGCCCAGCAGACAGCAGAGAGGCCCAATACCAGACACAAACCGATCAAAAAACGAGAGGGCATCCGGATCACCGGGACGATCGAAACAGATTCAGTCGCAACAATGCGCGGTGGTAGGATGCCTCCGCGCGGTCGCGATCGAGTCCGGACTGCAACGCGGCCAGCCGGTCTGCCGAGCGCTTGCGCGCCCGCTCCGCCCGGTCTCCGTCGATCTCCTCCACAAACTCCGCCGTCCGGGCCAGCACCGTGACGCAGTTGCCCAGCACTTCCGCGTATCCGCCGGTAATGGCGAGGATCCGCTCCTTTTCCGGCGTCCGGATTCTGGCGGCGCCGATGGCCAAGATGGACAAAAACGGCGCATGGCCGCCGAGAACACCAAACGATCCCTGGACGCCCGGCAGCTGGACATACTCCACCTGTCCATGAAAAGCCTCCCGCGTCGGCGTGACCACTTCCAGATCAAATGTCCTCATGTGGCTTGCCCTCCGGTTATGAACTCAGTTTCGCGGCTTTTTGTTCCGCTTCCGCCATCCCGCCGACCATGTAAAAGGCCTGTTCCGGCATGTGGTCGCATTCACCGGCGACGATTCGGGCAAATGCCTTGATGCCATCCGCGATCGGGACATACTTTCCGGGCGTACCGGTAAATTCCTGCGCGACAAAAAAGGGCTGCGACAAAAATCGCTGAATCTTGCGTGCCCGGGACACCACGCGTTTGTCCTCCTCCGAGAGTTCATCCATCCCGAGAATCGCGATGATATCCTGAAGATCCTTGTATCGCTGCAGCACCTGCTGAACGGATCGCGCCACGGCGTAGTGCTCCTGTCCGACGACGGCCGGATCCAGGAGACGGGAGGTCGAGTCGAGAGGATCCACGGCCGGATAAATTCCCAGCTCGGCGATCTGCCTCGATAGAACCGTTGTGGAGTCCAGATGCGCGAACGTGGTCGCCGGGGCCGGATCCGTCAGGTCGTCCGCCGGCACGTAAATGGCCTGGACCGATGTGATCGAGCCGCGCTTGGTTGAGGTGATCCGTTCCTGGAGCACACCGACGTCAGTGCCGAGCGTCGGCTGATATCCGACAGCGGACGGCATCCGGCCAAGAAGCGCCGATACTTCGGATCCGGCCTGAACGAACCGGAAAATATTATCGACAAAGAGCAGCACGTCCTGGCCCTCCTCGTCGCGGAAATATTCCGCGCAGGTCAGGCCGGTGAGTCCCACTCGAAACCGCGCTCCGGGCGGCTCATTCATCTGTCCGAAAACCATCGTCGTCTTGTCCAAAACCTTCGAGGCCTGCATTTCAAGCCACAAGTCATTGCCTTCGCGCGTCCGCTCGCCGACGCCGGCAAAAACCGAGAATCCTCCATGCTCACTCGCCACGTTGCGGATCAGTTCCATGATCAGCACCGTCTTTCCGACGCCGGCCCCGCCGAAAAGACCGACCTTCCCGCCCTTGGGATAGGGCGCCAGGAGGTCGATGACCTTGATGCCGGTCTCAAACATTTGCGTCCGGGTCTCCTGCTGATCGAATGGAGGCGCTTCGCGATGAATGGGCCAGCGATCCTTCGCGGCGACATCGCCGCGTTTATCGAGCGGTTCGCCGAGAACATTGATGATGCGGCCGAGTGTGGCGCGGCCGACGGGGATTTTGATCGGAGCGCCGGTGTCATCGACCGGCATTCCGCGGACAAGTCCGTCGGTGGAGGACATGGCGACGCTTCGGATGACATTGTCCCCGATATGCTGCATGACCTCGCAGGTGATATTGATCTTCTTCTTCTGATCGGAAATTTTCAGAGCGGAATAGAGAGCCGGGAGCGAATCCTGCGGGAATTCCACATCCACGACCGGTCCGGTGACTTGCCTGACGCTGCCTTTTGCCATTGTCTAATCCTCCACGTTTGGTCTGATCACTTGAGCGCTTCCGCGCCGCCGACGATCTCGGCGATTTCCTTCGTTATGCCGGCCTGACGGGCGCGGTTATACACGAGCGTCAGGGAGGCGTTCAACTCGACGGCATTGTCGGCCGCATTTTCCATCGCGTTCATCCGGGCCGCCTGCTCCGCCGAATAGGACTCCAAAAATATGGTAAAAATCTGAACCTCCAAATACAACTTCAACAAACTGGTCAAGAGAGCCGATGGATCGTTGGGCTCGTACAGATAATCGGTGTGATCTCTGGGCCGACGTTCGGACGAGTAAACGGCGGCCTGACTGCGCTCTTCCGGGGCGGCGGGGAGAATGGCGGAAGGATTAAAAGGCAAAAGGGGTTCGACGATGATTTTCTGCGCGACCGCGGATTTGAATTCGTTGTAGATGACATAGAGCGCGGAGGGCCGATGGGCCAGATAGTACTGAACGAGATCGGCCGCGACCTTGGCGCCGTGGCGGAAATCCAGGTCACGGAAGAAATCCTGAAGGGATCCAAAGGTCTCGATGGGATGGACCCGGAAATATCCGACGGCCTTTCGGCCGGCCAGATAACACGAAGCGTGACGGTCCTTCTGTTCCTGCAGAAACCGGCGGGTGCGGCGAAAGATGCTGGCATTAAAGGATCCACAAAGCCCGCGGTCAGCCGAGACGACCAGCACCGCAAGGGGCCCATCCGCGGGATTGGCCTGGAGAAGCGGATGGACATCGGCCGGGACCCGGGCGGCCACGGAGGCGATGACGGATCGGAGGTTGCGGGCGTATGGCCGCGCGGCCAGCATCCGTTCCTGTGCCTTGCGAAGCTTGGCCGCGGCGACCATTTTCATCGCGCGAGTGATCTGCTCGATGTTCTTGACCGCTCCGATCCGCTTCTTGATGTCTCGCAGTGTCGCCATGTCAGAGACTCCGGAAAACGCTAGGCCCGCGAATCATTGCCATCCATGGCCATCGCCTGCA
>CAZHRJ010000158.1:0-6616 GCA_964534765.1 uncultured bacterium | reverse complement strand
GGGCAAAATCCGCATCGGCAAGGAGTGCCGGCCTCTGACCGGCCAACTCCTGGCGCGGCTCACGGCCATCGGCGGACAGGTTGATCCGAGCGACCGCGTGCTGGAGGAAATTCAGCCGGAAGCGGACTGGATCGATGCCGATTCACTGAACGCCCTTCGGGTCGCCCTCAAAAACAGGCCGGACGCCGCCGTCCTGGCCAACGCTCCGACGGACGAAGTTCTGGATGGATTGTCCCTCGTCGAAGACGGTCATCCGAAGCTTGCCGCTCTCTTGCTCATCGGAAAGAGTGAATGGATCAAAAAATATGTCATCCACCACGGGATCGTGCTTGTGCAATACAAGACCGAAACAACTCCCGAACGCCGGCCCGAACTCAAAGGTTCTCTATTCGAGATACTGCGAAAGGTCAAGGATTGGGTGGATCTTAACCGCCGATTCAAGCGAATTGAGGAGGACGGCGTCGAGCACATTGAAATTCCGAACATCGAGTGGGACACCGCGCGCGAGGCTCTGCTCAACGCCGTTTGTCACCGCGACTATTTTCAAAGACGTCCGATCGTCGTGTCGATCCACAAAAATCGCCTCGAAGTGGAAAGCCCCGGCGGATTTGTCGGAGGCGTCAATAAAGACAATATCCTCCGCCATGCCCCCGTCCACCGAAATGAACTGCTCGGCCGGGTCTTCGTCGCGGCCGGATTGGTCGAACAGCTCGGCGTCGGCGTCGATCGCATGTTTCTGGAACATCTTCGGAACGGCAAGGACCTGCCGCGCTTCGAATCCGACGAGTCCTTCGTCCGGCTGATTTTGCCGTTTGAAGTTCAAGAAGCCTTCGTCCGAATGGTCCGGACTTTCGAAACCCGCGGCGGTCCGCTGGACTTGAACGACCTGCTACTTTTGCGAAGCCTTCTAACACGTCCGTTCCTCGATCGCTGGAGCGCGGCGGATATTCTGGGCCGTACAGAAGACGAATCGTCATCCAAACTCGCGGCATTACGGGAGCGGGGACTTCTGACGGTTCGAGGACGCGGCCGGGGGACGGGCTACGTTTACGCGGAAGATCTTCGGGTTCAACTGCTGGGGAGTAAAGCCCGCGATGAGATGGACATGCTGGATTCCGATGCGGTCAAATCGCAAGTCGTCAAGCGTCTTCGGGAACGGGGTAAATTGGCGAATAAAGACGTCCGGGAATTCTCGGGATATTCGGCGATGGGGGTCTACAAGATATTCAAATCGCTTGAGGAAGAAGGGATTTTGGAGTTTACCGGCAAGGGCCGCGCCGCGCATGTTGTTAACGTCCAAGGAGATAGTAGTAAGACGAATCATAAGCAAAAGCGGAGGAAAAAACGTTAAAGTTTATGATTTCTATACAAATTTATTAGTAATCATAAACTAAAATGTTTAATGGGGGTGTAGAATAGTGAAAAAATCCGTATTCTCCGCCAGTCGGCACGTCAAAGACGCCTATTTGCGCTATTTGAAAACAGCTTACGGATTCGCCGACGAAAATCTCCAGGCAAAATTTGACCTTCTGCTTCAGGACGCCACAACCGTCACCAAAGGACCCTACATCACGCTGGGCCGCGAATATGCGGAAGGCCGAAGCCTCGCCGATTTGGTCCGGGCCGGCGTTCTGCATCCGGATCTTTTGAAACTGGACTGGCGCTTTGACACCAACCGCCCCCTGTACGTCCATCAGGACAAGGCGGTCTGCACGGCCGCGGATCGGCGGCATTTTCTGGTGACCACCGGCACCGGATCAGGCAAAACCGAATGTTTTTTGATTCCTGTCCTGGACTGGTGTTTGAAACATCGGGGCAAAGGACTGAAAGCCGTCATCATCTACCCCATGAACGCGCTGGCCAACGACCAGAAAGACCGCATCGATGCGCTGAAACTTGAAGAACGCACCGGTCTCAAGTGCAATATTTATACGTCTCAAACATCCGAAGCGGAACGCAAACAGGCCAGAGAAGCGGACATTGTGATTACGAACTATAAACAGATGGAGTTTCTCCTGATTCGCAAGATAGACCGCGAGATGTTCGGAGAAAATCTGCGGTTTCTGGTTTTGGACGAAGTCCACAGCTATCGCGGCGCCCAGGCGACGGAAATCGCGTGTCTCATCCGGCGGCTGAAAGCCCATACGGGGCTTTTGAATGGAGAGATTCTCTGCGTCGGAACGTCCGCGACGGCGTCGGCCGGTTCGGAGGGGCGCGACCGGCTTTCCCGGTTCGCGTCATCGCTATTTGGCGAAACGGTTCACGAGGAGGATTGCATCGGTTCGGCATTCAAGCCGCAGGAGGTCGACACTGCGGCGAAATATGTTCCCCCGCCGGCCGCCGTTTCGGAAGAAGAATTGGAAGATCTCGATTCGGATGATCCGAAAGTCATCCATGCGATGGTCAGGCGGCTGACCGGCCGTTCGATAAACGATGAGGGAGCGCCGCCGGGACAAAATATACGAGCCGTGTTGCGCGGCAACGCCGTGGCGCAGGCGCTGGAACAGGCGCTGGCCGATCCCAAGGTTATTGACGACGTCGAATCGGAGTTGAGGAAAGTCCGCGGCCGGCAAGATGCCGACCGCGCCGGATTACTTCGAGAGGCCATGGCCTATCTGAAAGTCGGGAGCTTTCATCAAGGGGATGAAGACCGGCCGCGGTTTCGGCCAAAACTTCACGGCTTTTTTCACGGCGCCTATAACATTACGCTCTGCGCCGACCCCGAATGCCGCGAGTTTAATCCGCACGGCGATCGCGCCTGTCGGACTTGTAAAAATTGGGCGGCCCCCGTCGTACTCTGCCGCACCTGCGGACAGGAATATCACAAGGCGCATTACGACAAAGACACCGGGGCCTTGCGCGGGACCGCGGATTTTTTCACCGGCAAAGATATTGTCTATTTGACGCCCGAGATTCACAGCGAGGATGAAGAAGATTCAAACGGACAGGACGGTCTGCCTGGGGTTGACGATGATGACGGTCCGCGAGACGTCAAGAACATGGATCGCGTGGATCTCTGCATTAAATGCGCGAAAATCACGCGCGGAAACTCTTGCGCGGATTGCGCCGGCCGCACGAAACCCTACTATATGTATGAGGGCGACATGCACACCTGTCCGGCCTGCAAGGACTCCTACCGGCGCTATGAGATTGTCAGTCCTCTTCGAACCGGCGCCGCCGCGTCGACGTCCGTGCTCATCACGCATCACATCGAAATCATGAACGACGCCGAACGCAAATTGCTGGTCTTTCTGGACAACCGGCAGGACGTGGCCCACCAGGCCGGGTACACTCAGGACAAACATCGGAAATTTGGACTCCGGCACTGGATCGGCCATTTGATTCGAACGCGTACGCAGGGCAAGCCCGTCTTTTTGACGGATCTTCCGAGCCTCTTGCTGGAACATTATGTTCCCACCATTGAGCCAAGACGGCTCGGCGGGAGTGAACGCGAAAGGTGGCTGGAGGCTCTGTCCATTCAGGCGGCGATGGAATTCACCCGTTACACGCGCGAACGCGGGTCTCTTGAAACGCTGGGACTGGTGGAGATTGATTATGATTTTCCGGCGAATATCACAGGATATCCAGAATTTGTCGATCTGGCCAAACGGGCGGGGGTATCGCCGGACAAGTTTCTGACGCTGGTCAGGGCCATGCTGGATATCATGCGGCAGGCGGCCGCCGTCGATTACGATTTTTTCCAACAGCCCCTCAATCCCCTGCGGGTGCGGAGGCTGGCCGAACTGCAGGACGCGCCCTATTCCGTTCGTTTTCCGGAACGGGGCTACCAGGCGAGAGCCTACACATTCGACCGAACGAAAGCTCTGATTGCCGCCGGGATTTCAGGATTTGTGAGGGAGGAGGACGGCAGAGGTCAGTATCCGGGAATTCAAAAACTATTCGCGGAAATATTGAAGTGGAAAAACGAAGACGCTGCCGATCTGATCCGGGAGACCGTGCAATTTCTGTCCAAGCCGGAAATCAACCTCCTGCGGCGCCCGACCAATTTCAGCCTTCCGCCCAAGGCCAGGACGCTGTCCGTCAAGCTCTACCACGTCAATCGGGAAATGATCCGGCTTTCGGTTCCGAAGCGGATTTACATGTGCTCAAACTGCAAAACGGTCCGCGCCTACGATCCGGGAACATGCCCCAAAAAACGGGACGGAACCATGCGGCCCGTCAACCTGAACGAAAACAATTATTACGTTCAATTGTATAAAGGCCGTCCGTTTCGAATGCGCGTGGAGGAACACAGCGCTCAAGTTCCGGAAACCAAACGAAAAGATTTAGAGACGTATTTCAAGGACGGAAAGATTGAAGTCATGGTCGCCTCGCCGACGATGGAGCTGGGCGTCGACATCGGGGGCTTAAACGCCGTGGTCCTCCGGGGCGCGCCGCCGTCGCCGGCCAACTACATTCAGCGCGCGGGCCGCGCCGCGCGCCGATCCGGCATCGGATTTATTTCGACATTGTGCACGGGCCGATCCCACGACCGTCATACGTTCGAAGATCCGGGTCGATTCGTCCAGGGATACTTTCATCCCCCGACCATCCGGCTGGACAATCCGTATATCGTCCACCGGCATATGCGTTCGTTTATTTTGGAAAACATGGATCATCCATTTCCGGCCATGATGGTCGATTTCCTGGATAATTATGATCCCCCCTCGCGGATGGATCGGGACCCCATACGCAAACTGTGCGCGGAAGTTCATCGAAAGAAGGGTGACCTGGTAAAAAACCTGTCAAAACTATTTGCAAGGGATCGGAATGAGGGGCGCGCCACGGGATATGATGGGAGGGAGTGTGAAGCGCTGATCGATTCCTTTGAAAACGATGTCAACAGTGTTTTTGAACGCTGGTGGCAACGCGTCGAACATTTGCACAATGAATGGAAGACGTATAACCGGTTCGGTTCACCCCGCTACGACAAAAAACGCGCGGACGCCAAGGAAAAGGCGTATTTTCAAATCACCAAAGATCGGGAACGGGCCTACACGCTCAATTACCTGGCCGAAGACGGTCTTTTGCCGTCCTATCAATTCCCGACCGACATGTTCGCGCTGGACACGGGCATAGGGGAACCGGCTGTTTTGCGCCGCGCGGCCCACATCGGCATCCGGGAATTTGCGCCCGGCAATGTCGTATACTCCAACGGCCGAAAACTAAAACCGATCCGTGTCCTGGTGGCGGGCCGGTCTCCGAAACTCTCCACCGCGAGGGAAAGAGGGCAGTTGGAAACGCGCTATTTTTGCAAGACTTGCGATGCCATCAGCGTTCAGCGGAAAAATCATTGCCCGCAATGCGGCGACGAGATGGTCGAACGGGAAATCCTGCGGGCGGATTCATTCGAGGCGATGAACGAGTCCCGGATCGGTTCCGAAGAGGAGTCCAGGGAGCAAAAATGTTATGATGTCAGAACTTTTTTGGTTTCAGAAGAATCAAACAACTACCAGAAATTTATTTACCGGCATTGTGTGATGGAGGTACGAGAGCGAACCAGTCTCATCACCTGTAATTTTGGTCCGACCGATCGAAAAGATCAGGCCGGCGCCGGGTTTATGCTCTGTCGGGAATGCGGCCGGTATCATCACAATCCATTTCCGAAAACCAAAGCGGAAGAGAAAGAGATGAAAAAATGGAAAGAGCAACAGCATGATCGATACTGCGGCCCGGCGCAGAATCCGACGAGCCCCTTTCTCGACGAACGGTTTTCCGAATTGACGCTGGCCTATCAATTCAAGGCCAATGTCTTGTTATTGACTCCGTCGGATGCGTCGGTTCCGAAAAATGTGGAATACTGGCATGAAACATTCGTGGAGGCGCTGATCTTGGGCGCGGTGGATGTACTGGAGCTGGAGCCCCAGGAAATACGGGGATTGGTACACAACGTCGGTCGCGGCAAGAAGCAGATTCTGATCTACGAAACGACGGCCGGGGGCGCCGGATACATTTCGGAGATTGCGGAGAAGCTCCCGGAAATCGCCGCCGCAGCCTTCGATCGACTCTACAAGCACGAGTGTGTTCAAGCGTGTTATTCGTGTCTATTGGGATATCATAACCCGCATCTACACGACTCGCTGGATAAACGGGTCATTCAATCTTTTTTACAATCGTGCATGGATGATCGGGTGACTGAGCGTCGCAAACCGGAAGAAACCGTTGCCGAGAAAAAGCTTGAAGGAGGCGGGACGGAATCGCAAGAGTCCGCATACGAAGTCGGTTACATTGAAAAGACTCTTCTTGCCGCCATGAAACAACTGTCGAATCTTCCCGAGCCGGTTGCTCAATATGAATTCAAAAACGACGCCGGAGATATCGTGACCGTGGCCGATTTTGCCTACCCGGACAAAAAAATAGCCATCTATTGTGACAGTCTCGAACATCACATGAACCGAAAATCACTTTCGAAAGACGCAGAAAAGAGAAACTGGCTGCAGAGTTTGGGGTGGAAAGTCCTTGTTTTTTGGGGCCATGTCATTCAAGAAGACCCCAAAAAATGCGCGATGGAGATTTTGGAGGCGGTTCAAATTTCCGCATAACCGCACGGACGGATACGCCTTTCCTGACTTCGCATTTGCAGCACCCTATTTCCCGTGGACGCACTTGTAGAGGA
>CAZHRJ010000157.1:0-6696 GCA_964534765.1 uncultured bacterium | reverse complement strand
GACATCTCTCCCTCGGAGAAGTGCAAAAAATACCTGTTTTCAGGTATTATTCAGGATCATTCTGATATTCGCGGGTTGTTCCGAAGAACAGAGCCGCATGACCTTTCATTCGTCGGGAGCTGACTCGCTCTTTCGTCGCGGATTGCCGCAAGGGCAGAGCCGCAAAGCGGGACCGAGGGTTCTCCTTTAGCCGCGCTTTTTCTCTACCTACCCAAGAATTCGACCTCCGTGCCATGACCCGCATTTGTTCAGACCGCCGGATGCGCGTGGAGCGCCTGACTGGCCCAAAGGAATCCCGCAAGTTCCCTGGCGACCGCAACCGTCGCCACGGTCGGAAGTTTTCCGCGGCTGACCAGACGATGAAAGCGACGATAGAGCCGATGCATGGCCTTGTCGGCCATATGAATCAACCATTCCGGCTGACCCTGACGACTTTTCCGAAGCCTTACGCCGATGGCCGGGTTATGCCGATAGTGCCAGGCCGCCTCCACCAGGAGCCGCCGGACACGGCCGTTTCCGCTCTTGGTGATTCCTCCCTGGTGTCGCGTGTTCCCCGTCGAATATTCCGAGACTCCCAGACCCAAGTAGGACATGAACGATCGGGCATGCGCAAATCGCCGAAAATCTTCGATCTCGCTCTTTAAACCCATCGCAGTGAGGGTATCGACGCCGCGAAAACATCGAAGTTGATTCACTGCGGTCATCCATGGTTCCTGCTTCGCATATTCGGCAATTCGATCGTCACATCGCTTTATTCTTTCCTCCGCCTCCCGCACCATGTACAGGTACTCTTCAAAGGTCTCTTTCAATGCGGGAAGACTCCATTCCAGATCATTCAGCCAGGATGTGTGTCCCTGAGTCCACGGCGCCTGCCCGTACACCTTGCCGTGTCTCAACAAAAACTTCGACAATCGGTTCCGCCGGCGATTCACATCGCCTTTCAGGCTCTCACGGCAACGGACATAATCTCGAACAGACTCGGTCTCCGGCGTCGGCACGTGGATCGGATCCAATTGGCCTGCCCTCAAATTTTGACCCAATTTCAGCGCATCTCGCCGATTGGTCTTCACTCGATCCGTCGGCCGGCTCGGAACCAGTCCCGGCGCCACCACGGCGCACCAGATATCCATTCGATCCATCTGCCGTTTCAGTTCATACCCGCACGGCCCGGCTTCGTAGCAAACCCGCAATTCAAAGCCGCCCGCTCGTAGTTTTGTCATCTCTCGTTCAATCGTTTTTGGTTCGTTCCGGATGCGTTTCTCCAGCGATGGAATCATTCCATCCCTATCGAACACGGCCAGATCGATCCCGTCCTTATCGACATCCATTCCGACGTGTCGTATCCTCTTCATTGGCGTGACCTCCTTTTGCATTGTGGTAACCCGTAACGGGCCAACCCACGTGTGGGACTCCCATCCTCATGGGATGGAAAAGCCACTTTACTGCAAATACGGCGGGTCACGCCATATAGTCTTTCCCCTCTCGAATTTCAAATTGACTTGCGAAATTTTTTCGCGGGACAAGGCGTGCCCTTTTCGTGCCCTTTTGCCTCCGAAAAAGGGCACTTTCAGGACACGGCCATCGACATCGGCGCGGTGTGGCCATCGACGTTAAGGACTTGACGCACAAAAACTTTTCGGCCTTCGCAGCGTTTTTCAAATCAGGTAGGGTCGGTCACTCCTAAGGACAAGGTCGGCGGTTCGATTCCGCCCGGGGCCGTAATAGCCATATTTCTTGTCTTCTTTCCTTCATCCTTCAGTTTGACAAAGGGTCTACCTATGTAGTACCTTTTTGACATGGAACGGGTCGTAAATGTCAAGGAGTTCAAACTGCGGGCAACGAAGTATGTGGCCGGCCGGGACGAGGTGGTGATCACCCGGCGGGGTCGGCCGGTGGCGTTCTTGACGCCGATCGAGCGGAATTCCGCGGAATCGATCCTGCTGAACATCGGGGAAATCTTTCGGGAGGCGCGGGTGAGTCCGGCCGATGCAAAAGACGCCCTTGACCGGGTCCGCCGCCGGCTCTATGGCCCGCGTCGTTCTTGACGCCAACGTCCTGATCTCTGCCGCATTTGGCGGCGTTCCGCGCAGGGCGGTCCGGAAGGCCTTTGGCCACGAAGTGTTCGTCTCACCCGACATTCGGGAGGAACTGTTGGGCCTATCGGAGGAATTGTCGGCCAAACTTTCGCCGGATCAAATTTCCAGATTCCGCCGCCTCATGAAGGTTCTTCTGCTGAAATCGGCATCTGTCACTCCAAATCGTGACGTGGGCCTGTGCCGGGATTCCACGGACAACGCCTATCTTTCGCTGTGCTTGGCCGCGGCCGCGGACTATCTGATCACCGGCGACCTTGATTTGTTGTCCATCCGAAAAGAGTGCTTGGCCGAAGCCGGACTGTCCCATCTGACAATCACGACACCCAGGAAATTCCTCTCAAGCCGGATGACCTGAAGCGGCCCCGACTCCCGAATTTTTGCCTTGACTTCTCACTTCGCAGGTATATAACCCCGCCCAATCGCTGAACCCTTCCGCTTGAAAGGGACGGGGGACGCAGGCTTTTGGGGTGAATGTCAGGTCTTGATCTGACAAGGGCGACACGGACGCCCTAACCCGACAGCTAACCTCGCAGGCGTTCGCCGGGAAACAGTTCTGAAGTTTTCTCCCGCGAAAGAATATCGTGCGTTCGCGCGTTCACGCGCGAACGGAAGGAGAGGAACGTATGTCCACCGCCCCCTCCAACGCTTCTGGACGTTCGTCCGTTCACAAGAAGCCGTTGGACTTCGGACAGGCTTTGCCCGATCCGTCTGATCCCCCATCGGCGGAGGCTCTCGCGCCGAAAGAAAGGCTCTCCATTTGGAGACGTCTGCGACGTGTGTTGGTTGTCGCGCCGCGTAGTTTGGCTGATACGTCACTGTTTCACAAACTGTCGCTCATTCCGTTTCTGGCATGGGTGGGACTTGGCGCGGACGGCCTGTCGTCATCCGCCTACGGACCGGAAGATCATGCGGGCTTCCCAATTCTTGCAAAAATAGCCTCCGGAACCTGGAAACCGTGTGGTGTTCACAATGGGCAAATACGAGATGTTGAGAGGGATGCGGAGGGCAACGTTTATGGCAGGGAGTCAGAAACGCGTCAAGGTTTCTTGAGGTAAATGACCCCGGGGAGGGAGTTGAGATCGGCATCGCTGGTGACAAGCGTGACGCCTTCGGATAGGGCTGTCGCGTAGACAATCGCATCGGCCATTGCCAGGTGATGTTCGAGGCTGATATCCGCAGCGGTCAGCGCGATGGTGTCGTTTAGAGGGATGACGCGAGTTTTCCCGATCTGCCCCGCCGCCTCAAGCGCCTCTTCCTCACTCCGCCGCCGCTTGATCGCCTTGTAAACTTCGTAGAGCACAACCGACGGCGTGACGACACGCGGAAGGTCCTTGAGATGGGCCGCGTAAGAGGCGGCCAGGGGGCCGCCCATGAAGAATTCGAGCCAGCCTGACGAGTCGACCAATGTCACATCCGCTCACGCTTTTCCCGAACGATGCCGGGTTTCATGCCTTTCAAGAAGCCTCGAAACGCCCCGATCGGCCGGTCAGGCAAGAGCGTGATCGCGCCGTTTTTGACGATCACAATCAATTTCTGCCCGGTGCGGATCGGCACTTCGCGCCGAACGTCCCGTGGAATGACCACCTGGTATTTCGACGAAACGGTAATCTGCGTCATGGATCCATGCCTTTCTTACGTTTTATTGATCCATAAATATTATGTCATACGATCCCCATGAGTGTCAAATACGGACAAAAGGATAGAAATTGGAAGGGCTACCGGATGATGGAGAGTTTGTTACTCGTGGTGTCAGGCATTGAGTTGTTTAGTTTTGAGAGCCTGCGCGATCTCCACGGCAGAAATGCCTTCCATGTATCCGTCGATCAGCTCCTTGGCCGTAAGCGGGTCAAGGAGCAGTCTGATCCGAAGTCGGCGCGTCTATTCAACTGCCTTCGCAGGATTGAATCGTTGCCTCAACGGGAGCGGAAGGGGTTATTGTTGGTGCTCGACGGTCTCCTTGCCAAACATGTCCCGGCGGGCGACGGTCGAATGACAGGTACTATGTCACATCCACAGTCATTTTTCGGAGGTCAAAGGTGGCGACCCGACCGGCGATGATTTCCATGCCGACCAGACCGAGATCGGAGTCGGTCAGACTCAGCAGCACATCGATCCGTCGGCCGGCGAATCGCAGTGTCCCCCGATACAATATGTCCCGCACGACGCTTCCATCCGCAAGCTGATACTGGGTTTGGTGAGCAGGCGCCAATCGCGCGCGGCGGCCGATTTTTCGCGGCAACACGAGGCTGCCGTTGAACCCGGTGTCGAGGATTGCGTCAAACGAGATCCACGCGCCGCTTGTTCCGAGAATGGCGACATCATCGAGCATCGGTTCCAAATTGTCCGTGATGCGGCCCTTCAGGAAGCTCACTTGAAACGAAAGAACGGGCTCTGGATTTTAAAGGCGGTCCGCGCGCCGATTCGAATTAACCGTATATCACTGCGGTTTTCCATCGGTGGGCAGCGATTGACTATGTCGGCGCCGCAGAAACACCGGCCGGTTTGCATATCGACGGCCACGAGATCGCCTTTCCGAAGACGCCGGCCTTTAAAAAATTTTCGTGCGACCATAAGCGCCTCACGATTCCACGTATCCGGCGCTTTGGACATTCGATGGTACCGTTTCACGTCACCATTCTATCCCGTGACAAGCCCAAACACAAATGACTCATCAATGAAACGCGCTGTACCGCCCCCGCTTCTCGTGGCGCGGAAGTTCTGCGGCCCGCTTGCGTGCCCACTCCGGGTGAAGTAGAAGAATGGTGAGATGGCATCACCGATTGGCAAGCGGTTCAGCGTTTTGGCGGCATCGGCTGTCTGGCTTCTGTGCGCAGGTTGGATAATACCGGACGCCCAGGCGGTTTCGGCGAAGAAAATCGACTCCGGTGTGTCGGCGACGCTCCGGAGATTCTATGACGAGATCAAGGATGGGAAGCGGATTGTTCAGGCGGCGCAGGGTGTACTGGTCTTTCCGAGCGTATTCAAAGCGGGAATCGGAATTGGTGGAGAATACGGCGAGGGATCGCTTGTGATCAAGGGCCGGACCGTCGACTATTACAGCACCTCGGCCGCTTCGATCGGATTCCAACTGGGCGCCCAGAAAAAATCCATCATCATCCTTTTCATGCGGGACGACGCGCTTCGCCGCTTTCGCGAAAGCTCCGGCTGGAAGGCGGGCGTCGACGCCTCCATCGCCGTTGTGAAAGTCGGCGCCGGCGGAGAGATGGACACTGCGAAGCTCAACGAACCCATTTTCGCGTTCGTGTTCGGCCAGAAGGGCCTCATGTACAACCTGACCCTCGAGGGCGCGAAGTTCACAAAATTGAGAAGGTAAAATTCCCCGGACTGTTCCGGACGTCTTGCGCGCGTCAGCCGGCCTGGAACGATAACCCTTTTTTGGTCTAGGGAAGAAATCGGTCTTGGAAGGATGGGCCATCGGGCAGGCAGCACGTGTCGTACCGTCCGAACCAGCCATATCGACGGCGCGCCAAGCATCGATACATCCCGTCGCGGATAATCCGGGGCACGATCCGCAGCCACGACAACGCCCGCCATCCGCCGCCCAGAACAGATCCTATTTCCAAAACGGCCTCGGATCGGACATCGACGGATTCCGCCGCTGTCTCAAAGTTCCGGACAAAAATGATGGATTGACCGTCCCGTGAGATTTCGGGATGCCGGCCGAGGACGGCGGCTGCGGTCTTGCCCGAAAGAGGCGCAAACCGCAGAGCGCCCGCAGTGTCTTTAGCCAGGACAAACCGGACGAATCGATCGCAAAGACCGCACACACCGTCGAACAGAACCACACCGAACTTCACGGACCTTTCCATGTGTTCAGCGACCATACCATCAGGTGAGGGTGAAATAAAAAAGTTTTTTTTGGATATTGACAAGTGGATGGATAGGAGTCACTATCTGTAAGGTTACGGTAGACGGGGTCTGGCAACTCTCTCTATTCGTCTGAGCACGGAATTTGGGGACAGGGAATTTGTGTCCTCGCGTGCGGCCTTTTGCCCTGCTGTAGATCCCGAGGGATTCAGCGGGGCGAAACGTTCTTTGAAAATGATATAGGTACCTACAGAAGCTCCGATAAAAATCCGCCTTTGGCGGATGATTGTGCGAGAACCAATCGGTGTTTTTGAGTTTAGCGTTCGGTTTAGGATTTAAGGACAACGACTAGATCGAGCCTAGACAATCACTCTAATCGAAAAGCAGATCATTCTTTCCGCTCTGCGGGAAGATGACAACAGATGCTTTTCGGAACGGAGAGTTTGATCCTGGCTCAGGATGAACGCTGACGGCGTGCCTAACACATTGCAAGTCGCGTGATAAAGTCCCCGCAAGGGGATGAGTAGCACGGCAGACGGGTGCGTAACACGTGGGTAACCTTTCTTGGAGACGGGAATAACCCCGCGAAAGCGGGGATAATGCCCGATACGTACTGAGTCGCAAGACGAGGATATGAAAGACGCCCGCAAGGGTGTCGCTCCTTGAGGGGCCCGCGGCCCATCAGGTAGTTGGTGAGGTAACGGCTCACCAAGCCAACGACGGGTAGCTGGCGTGAGAGCGCGACCAGCCACACTGGAACTGAGACACGGTC
>CAZHRJ010000156.1:2134-6784 GCA_964534765.1 uncultured bacterium | reverse complement strand
ATGGTCAATGCTCCCATCATCGAGGCGGTGCCGACTTCCGGCGCGAGCGTGAGGGACCGCTGAAATTTGGCGAGTGAGCGGAGATTGCCGGGATTCAGTTTATCGGCGCGGAGCGACGCGAACGTGAAATCGACCGACGATTCATCCCAGACCTGCCGGTCGGTCTTCCAGATCCGGGCCGAGAGGAGAGCCGATCCGACCATCCCGAGCCGGAGCCGATGAGATTCGGCGACGCGAACGAGCCGGGCGATGTCGTCGACCGGCATTTCGACGAGTTTTTTCCGTTCGTATCCGACGGTGCAAAACCGGCATTTGAACGGGCATCCGCGCTCGACTTCCACCAGGAGACTGCAGGAAAATTCCGTGTGGGGCGTGGCGACGGAATTGAAGCATCCCCTGGGCGACCGGATCTCCGGTCGAAGGATTTCCCCACCGGCATCCAATCGACGCCCCGTGAGGAATCCCGGGACACATTCGAGATCGGACAGAACCCGGTCCCTGGATTTGCCGCGAAGGTCGATCAGCGCGGCGGCCATGCGGTCAAAGACCGGCTCGACGTCTCCCGCAAATACCGCGTCCGCAAACGGCAAGAGGAATCGCGGATTCAAACTCGGCGCCGCCCCGCCCACCACGATCAGAGGCCAGTCGCGGTCGCGGCGATCCGGCGACATCACCGGGATACCATTATCGGAGAGAAAATGGATCACGTTCAGAGCGTCCATTTCGAAGGGGAGCGTAAAGAGGATGGCGTCGAAGCGGCCGATATCGGCGTCGGTTTCGAGACTGCGGCGGGTCAATCCATCCTCGACAAAGGCGCGTTCGCACGAAATTTCAGGATGTTCGTTCAAGATCCGGTAGAGGTACAGAAATCCGAGGTTCGACATGCCGACGTGGTAGGTATTCGGATAAACGAGGAGCACCCGGACCCGCGCCGAGTGCGGGATATAGGGGGCGGGGGGGATATAGATTTCGTCGGCCAGGAGTCTGCGTCGTTTTTCCCGGACCGGGAACCCCCGAGCGGGTCTGGAGGCGAGCGTATCTGGGAAATCCGAAGCCCAGCGCGGGACGGGTTTCATGTGAAGCGGCTATCCGAGAATGCCGGTATCGATATCGGGGAAATGGCCCTTCAGGTAGAGTTCCCAGGCCGCCGGTTTGGAAGCGCGGGTGCGGGCCTCGTCGGTGGAGATGAGGCCGGCGTTAAAGAGATCGACGAGTGACTGGTCGTAGGTCTGCATGCCTTCCTGGCGGCCCTGGTGGATGGCGGATTTGAGTTTGGGTATGCGGTTGTCGACGATGAGTTTTTTGACGATGGGCGACTGGATCATGACCTCGACATTCGGCACCATTCCCTTGCCGTCGACCTTGGGCACGAGCCGTTGGGAGACGACCGCCATGAGGAATTCAGACAACAGAACCCGGAGCCGGTCTTTTTCCTCGGCTTCGTAGAATTCGAGAATGCGTTCAATGGTTTGCGGCGCGTTGGCGGTGTGGAGCGTCGAAAAGACCAGGTGTCCGGTTTCCGCCGCGGTAAACGCGGTGTCGACGGTTTCCTTGTCGCGCATTTCGCCGACCAGGATGATATCGGGATTTTGCCGGAGGACGAACTTGAGGGCGGTACCGTAACTTCCCGTATCCAGCCCGATTTCACGCTGAGTGAGCACGCTCAATTTGTCACGGTGCAAAAATTCGATGGGGTCTTCGATCGTCACGATATGTTTGGCCATGTTGGAATTGATGTAATCCATCATGGCGGCCAGAGTGGTGGATTTCCCGCTGCCGGTGGTTCCGGTAACCAGGACGATGCCGAACTGATAGGCGCAGAGATGGTACATGATCTGAGGCAGTGTCAATTCCTCGAAATTGGGTATGACTCCCTTGATGTGCCGGAGGACCATGCCCAATGACCCGCGCTGGCTGAACATATTGACGCGAAACCGTCCGACGCCCGCGACCGAATAAGCCATATCCTGTTCCGATCCGGCCTTGACCTTGGAGACTTTTTCCCAGTCGGTGACGTTGAGGCAGAGTTTTTCCATTTCGTCGGGTTTGAGCGGGTCCATTTCGACTTTCATGAGGGCCCGATTAATTCGCATTGCCGGCGCGGACCCCGTTTTGAGGATGATGTCGGACGCGCCATTGTCGACCATGTTTTTGAGAAAATCGTTGATATGATATCCAGCAGCCATAGCGCCTAGTCTATATCTAAACCCCGGGGCGGGGTCGAGGGCGGCGGGAGAAATTCGGGGAAGCCGGCTGCCCGATCATCCCATCATCGCGACGGCGCGGATGAAAAAAGTTCAATCGGCGTCCCGTCGAAATCATCGGGCCGGTGGTATCGTCCCAACAGGTTTAAAATGCTCGGCAAGAGGTCGATCGTCCGCGCGCGCGGGATGCGGCGGCGGACGATATTCGGGCCGATCGCCAGCAGAGGAACGATCATCTCCTGCCTCGTATATCCGCCGTGCCGACCCCGATGCCAGCTCCATGCCGTTTCGTATCCGTCCCGGGGGACGATCAGGATGTCCGGCGCGCGCGGGGCGGCCATCAGGCGGGGAATCTGAACGGCCGCATCGGGATACTCCCCGAGATCGTGTTCGACCTCCAAGCGTCCGGCATTTGAAAATGCCGAAACCTTTCCCGACAGGGGATCGCGGATGACAATGAACGCGATTTGCGGGCGGCGCGTCAATTCATCGATCAGATTGACCCGGCGGCCTCCGGCGGTCGGATAGGAAAGAAGCTCCGATTCATCCGGCCGGCGGGACCACGACATCTCCGTGTCCGTGCGATGGGGCAGATACAGGAATGCGTAGCCGACGCCGGCCATCCACATGACGGCGTCGTAATCGGTCCAGCCTTCCGTCCGCGCCGTGTAGAGGAATTTGTCCAGGAGGTCGAATCCCAATGAGGTGAAAAGCGAATAGAGATCGATTCTGCCCCTAACCGGCGCATGGCCATGATCCGCCGTGAAAAAAATGTAAGTGTTTTTGTCGAGCCCGCGTTTTTTCAACAGCTTGAAAAACCGTCCCATGTCCTGATCCAGTTTCCGAAGGCCGATCCGGACCCATTCCGATTTCGGACCATAGCGATGCGCGGGCCAGTCCAGGCCCGTCAGGACAACCACCGACACATCCGGCGGATTTTTTTTTTGGAACCGCCGTTGAAGGGCTTTCATCCGGAGTCCATCCGGAGGAAGCCATGGCGGGACATACTCATCCGCCCCACGGTGCACGACCGATCCGATCGAAACGGTGTTCAAGTCCTCCAGATGCTCAAAAATCGTTTTCACCGACGGATCAATGTCGTCGTCAATGAGTTCGGCGCCCACGCCGGCGTAGGATCGGTTGCGATTGGACGAGCGGTCATACCATCGAATCGCCGTGATGCCATGCCGGTCGGCCCAGCAGCCGGTGAGGATGCAGGTGTGAGCATAAAACGAAATCGTCGGGAAAGGCGCGATGGCCTCATCCACCCGCGCGCCGCTGCGATCGACCGCCGCCGCCAGGTTCGGCAGGTCGCCGGAATCGAGCATTCCATAAAGCAATTCCGCGCTGACGCTGTCGACGATGAAGAGGACAACGCGCGTGTCCGCGCGCGCCGCCGGCGCCGCGAACAGGACGACGCAGACCAGCGCCGCGCCAGCTCCGCCAGACAGGCGGATCATCCGTGTGTGAACGGGCGGGGCGGAGGAAGTCGGTCAACATTCATGAAATCGGCGCCAGATGTTCCGCCACGTCCGTCGCATAGGCTTTGATCGCCGGGATGATTCCGGCGAAAGCGCCGATGACGCACATTCCCGGCGGAGTCAGGACCAGGACGGGATGAAACTGAAACACATCCAGAACGACGCCGACTTGAGTCCGGATGATCGTCGCCACGGCGATCAAAATCACCGAGTAGACGGCATAGCCGAGGATCGATCCGAGGCCCGCAATCACCGCCGATTCCAGAACAATGACCGAAAACACTCTCCGGCGGCTTGCCCCCATCGCCCGCAGGATCGCGAATTCCCTCCGGCGGCCGTTGATGGTGTTGTAGACGCCGGCCAAAATTGACGCGCCGGCCACGACAACCACCAGGTACGCCACCAGCTCCAGGACGCGGTTCATCCATCCGATTTTCTCGAACAGTTCCGCCATCACCCGGGCGATCGGCCAGGCCAGCGTCGCGGTCTTGCCCTGCCTGTTGATCATCTGATCCAAAGAAAACCCGGCCATCGGCGAGCGTAATTTCAGCATCACGGCGCTCACTTCCTTGTGTTCGTCCGGAATATCCTCGCCTTCGACCGGCACGAACATTTCTCCGCTCCCTCTTAGGACATGTCCGCCGAGATGGAACAGGCCATCGATCGGGATCCAAATCACCCGGTCAGCGGGCGAATTCGTCGGCCGCAGGACGCCGACTACGTCGTAGAGTTCGGAGTGGTGCATGTTCTCGTCGTCGACCAGGCCGTGATAGGGATTGAACTTGGAGCCGACGACAAGCCCCGTCTTTTCCGAGACGACCGAACCGATGACGGCTTCGAGGCGTTTGGAATCAAAAATCCGGCCGGCGTCGGAGACGCCGGCACTTGGGGCTCCGGAGGCGCTGATCCGGCCGGCGTCGGAGACGCCGGCACTTGGGGCTCCGGAGGCGCTGATCCGGCCGGCG
>CAZHRJ010000156.1:0-2034 GCA_964534765.1 uncultured bacterium | reverse complement strand
GCCGGCGTCGGAGACGCCGGCACTTGGGGCTCCGGAGGCGCTGATCCGGCCGGCGGCGGGGACGCCGGCACTGGGGGCACCGGAGGCGCTGATCCGGCCCTGCAGATATTCGAACCGCGTGAACATTTCATCCGTTGTTCCGACGATGCGAAATCCCCGGAAGTTGTCGCCGACGGCGTACGGTACGGCCAGCTCAACGCGTGGGTCTTTTTTGATCGCGGCGTACATCGACCACGGCAGATTTCCCGGCGACGTTTCGAGGTGAAAGACGGTGTTGAGCACCAGTTGAAGCTGGCTGCCGCGCGCGCCGAGGACGGCGTCGAATCCGGCATTGCCGCCGGTGAAGGCATCGTAGGTCTGCTTCTTAATGGCGAAGACCGCCATGAGAAGCCCGCATCCCAGCGCGACGGAAAAGACCGTGACAATCGTCGCGAGGGCGTGCTGGCGAAGACTTTTACCCACCATCCAACCGACGCCGCGCAGGCGATTCACGATCATCATGCCGAACGATTAATCTGATCGAGCGACAGACTCTTTTCAAATCGCTGAAGGACTTCGAGATCATGACTGACGAGCAGGAGGGCGGCGCCGTTTTCGGCGCAAATGTCACGCATGAGCGTGATGACTTCCCGGGCGCGGATCGCATCGAGGTTTCCCGTCGGCTCGTCAGCGAGGACCAGTTGGGGCCGGTTGGCCAGGGCGCGGGCGACGGCGACGCGCTGTTGCTGGCCCACGGAAAGCTGCCGAGGAAGATAATTTTGGCGATCCGTCAGTCCGACTCTATCGAGCAACCGGGACGCCTCCGTGAGATCCATGCCGCGGCCGAACATCATCGCCAGGGCGACATTTTCGAGGGCCGTGTATCCCTGAAGCAGGTTAAATGTCTGGAAAATATAACCGATGGCCCGGCCGCGCAGTCGGTCGCGGCCGGATTCCGACAACGACGCCATGTCCATCCCGTTGAGGCAGATCCGCCCGCTGTCCGGCCGAAGGATGCCGGCGATCAAATTCAGAAAGGTCGACTTGCCGGACCCGCTTCTGCCTTCGAGCGCGATGGACTCGCCCTTGTCCATGCCGAATTCCGGGATGTCGATCACCCCGTGACCCGGACCCTCCGGCGTTGAAAAGGATTTTTTAAGGTGTTTGATTTCCAAGAGGGTCATCGGGTTTGGAGCAGCGATTTCTGCATCTGGATGATTTCGTTTCGGAGCTGAATGCCTTCCGGCGTCATTTCCACTTTTTCGGCCTCCATGAAATACATGCAAAAAACCGTGCCGTCCCGAATCTCCTCCCCGACAACCAGTGTTCCCCAGACATGAATCGGCATATCCTTGAAGTACTTCGTCTTTTTTCCGGCGCTCATCTTCGCGTAGACGATCTCGTTGATCCTCGGCGGGACGCCGTAGCAGCACGCCTGCTGACTCGGGACCAGAATAAAACTGAGGACGTCGCCCTCTCCGAAATCAATCGGAATCATGTAACCCTCAACCGTTGCCTTTTTACCGTCCAGTTCCCTGATGCGCCGTGGAATCTGGTTTTTGGCATGAAGCCGCGCGAGAACGACTCGCGAATCCTCAGTGAAAATCTCCTCTTCCGAGAATTCGTAGCTGAAGTCTGAAAGATGCTCGAATCGGACCTGCAGATAGCCGTTGTTTTTCGGAAGCGTCGAAAGAAGTGAGCGGGTGTCCGCGTCGGCCATTCGACGCGATACAGCGGGTCCGGAGTCGACGGGATCCAGCGCGGATGCGGCGCCGGCCGTCAGGACCAATAGGAACAGCCAGATTGTCAGACGGATGAGTGTCATCTTGATCTCCATAGTATTACGGAGGTGGAATCAAAAACAAGTTGCCGGGCGACACGCGGTTGCGGAACGAAAGCGGATATTGATAAGGGTAGGGGGATGGAAGCTGTAAGAGCACGGTGGCGCGAATTGTGATGGAGCGGAGAGAGGCAATTCTGATTGAGCACTGGCCGGCGTCGGCCGGCGTCGGAGACGCCGGCACTTGGGGCCGCGGAGCGGCTGATCCGGAGACG
>CAZHRJ010000155.1:0-6860 GCA_964534765.1 uncultured bacterium | reverse complement strand
GCACGCATGGCGGAGACGGAGGGCTACGACCTAGTGTTTTTGGATCTTCTGATGCCGGACATGGACGGCTTTACGGTGTTCGATCAGATCAAAACGGCGATGCCGGAGGACCAGAGACCACATGTGGTGTTCATGACCGGCGCCCCGACGCCTCAGAACCTCGAACGCGCCTCATCGATGGGCGCGCTGGGGATCATGGAAAAACCGTTTCTGGTGGAAAGCGTCGTTTCATTCATAGACAGATCACTCGCTGCGAACGTCTGACCGCGTGATTCCCCTAAAATACTCCCGCATCCTGCTGGTTTTCGCGCTGTTGTTTTTGGCTTACTACGGCCTCCCGCTGGCTTTCCTCAAGGAGCCTGTCCGGGATCACCTTGAAAATAAATACGGGGTCCATGTCGCCGTCGGGTCCGTCCGGATCAGCATCCGCGGGCTTGTGGTCGCGGACGTGACGGCCGTGTGGCCCCGGCATGGGGCCACGCTCGAAATCAGGGAAATTGTCCTCAGCCCAAGCCCGCTCAAGAGTCTCGCGCAGAGCCGGATTGTCCTTGAGAGATTGAAATTCATCTACCCCGCTGTGACGATACGTCTGCCGGAAACCCCGGCCGGCGCCTCCGGCGCCCCAAGTGCCGGCGTCTCCGACGCCGGCCGGATCAGCGCCTCCGGCGCCCCAAGTGCCGGCGTCTCCGACGCCGGCCGGACTTGGCCGCTGCTCATTCGACGGTGACCGATTTGGCCAGATTGCGCGGGTGGTCGATGTCGCACCCGCGCAAGTCCGCGATCGTGTAGGCCAGCATCTGTAGCGGAATCACGTTGACGATCGGTTGAAGCAGAGGATCGACTTTCGGCACTTCAATGGCGTACCGGCACAAGCTCTTGACCTGCCGGTCGCCCGCGTGGCAGACCCCGATCAGGATCCCGCCGCGGGCCTTGACCTCCTGCATGTTCGACAGGGTTTTCGGCTGGAGGTCGTCCGCCGTCGCGATGGCCAGCACTGGCATCTCGTCGTTGATCAGCGCGATCGGCCCGTGTTTCATCTCCCCCGACGCGTACCCCTCGGCGTGGATGTAGGAAATCTCCTTGAGTTTCAGCGCCCCCTCCAGCGCGATCGGGTAGTTGGCGCCTCGGCCCAGATAGAGAAAATCGTTTTTCTTGAATTCCGCCCGCGCGATCCGGTCAACCGCGGGTTTGACGTCCCGAATTGTTTTTTCGAGCGCATTTGGAAGCTGCCCCATGGCGCGAAGTTTTGCCCGGACGGCGTCCGGCATCATCCGGCCCAGCCGCCTGCCCATGTCCAGCGTCAGCAGGGTGAGGCACACCAGCTGGGTGACAAAGGCCTTGGTGGAGGCGACGCCGATCTCGGGGCCGGCTAGGGTATAGATCACTCCGTCGGAGATGCGGGTGAGGGTGCTGCCCACGGCGTTGCAGATGGTGATGATCTTGCGGTTCTTCTTCCGGAATCGCCGGACCGCCGCCAGCGTGTCGGCGGTCTCGCCGCTCTGGCTCACCGCCACCAGCATCTCCCGGTCATTGAGGACCACTGACCGGTACCGCAGTTCTGACGCGACGTCCGTCTCCACCTGGACTTTGAGGATCGTCTCCATCGCGTACTTGGCCACCAGGGCCGCGTGAAAGCTCGTCCCGCAGGCCAGAAACGTCACCCGGTCCGGCGGGCCGCCGGACAGCCAGTCGCTCACGCCGTCAATCTCCGGAAATTCGATCTTTCCGCCAGGCCGAATGTACGTCCCGACCACTTTGCCCACCGCCTCCGGCTGCTCGTAAATCTCCTTCAACATGAAATGCTTGTACCCACCGCGCTCCGCCGCCACAAAATCCCACGTGATCGTCTGCACCGCTTTCCGGATCGGCCGGCCGTCAAGCAAAAACACGCGGGCCGAGTCCGGAGTCACTTCCGCTATCTCCTCCTCGTCCAGAAATAAAACGCCTCGCGTAAACGGCAGCAGCGCCGGAATGTCCGACGCCACAAAATTCTCTCCCGCGGTTTCACCCAGACCCACGACCAGCGGCGCGCCCATCCGGGCGGCCACGAGCGTCGCGCTGTTTCGTTCGGCCACGACGAGGGCGTAGGCGCCCTTGAGTTTTTGCGCCGCCAGCCGGGTGGCAGTGAGAAGCCCTTTTTTGAGTTGCTCCTCGATGAGGTGGACGATGATCTCGGTGTCGGTCTCGGACCGGAACCGGTGACCGCGTTTTTTGAGTTCGTCGCGGAGTTCATCATGGTTTTCGATGATGCCGTTGTGGACGATGGCGATGCGGCTATCGCAGTCGGTGTGCGGATGGGCGTTAGCGGTCGTCACGCCGCCATGGGTTGCCCAGCGGGTGTGGCCGATGCCTGCCGTGGCGGATGTTTTCAGCGCCTGGCAATGGTTATCGAGGACGGATAGCTTGCCGACTTTTTTCCGGATCAGCAGTTTTCCCGACTCGACCAGCGCGATCCCGGCCGAATCGTATCCCCGGTACTCCAGCCGGCGCAGACCCTCAAATAGCACGTCCTTCGCCCGCCGCCGGCCGGTGTAGCCAATGATGCCGCACATCAGGAAGACGACTTGTACGTCGGCGGAAACGGTGACTCCGCCGGAAGTTGGGGCGCGCGGACCAGCAACGCCAGCATGTCCCGGACGGCGGTTTCGATGCCGGTGAAAATCGCGCGGGCGACAATACTATGGCCGATATTGAGTTCCTCAATTTCCGGAATTTCCGCGACCGGCCGTGTGTTCTCATAGTGGAGGCCATGGCCGGCGAATGTCCGGAGTCCCGACATGCGGGCGTCCCGGGCGGCCAGCGCGAGGCGATCAAATTGCCGGATCCGATCCCGGCCGCCGCGCGCGTTAGCGTAGGCGCCGGTATGCAGTTCTACTGCTGCTGCGCCGGTCTCAGCGCTCGCCTCAACCTGCCTCCGGTCCGGCTCGACGAACATCGATACCGATATCCCGGCGCCCCTCAGCTTGCGGACGACGCCGGCCAGGCGTTTTTTCTGCCCGGCGACATCCAGGCCGCCCTCCGTGGTGAGTTCCTGCCGGCGTTCCGGAACGAGCGTCACCTGGTCGGGTCTCACCCGTGTGGCGATGCGCGTCATGGCAGACGTCGCCGCCATTTCCAGGTTTAGACGGGTCTGGACCATCCGGCGGAGTATTTCCAGGTCCCGCTCCTGAATATGCCGGCGATCCTCGCGCACGTGAACCGTGATCTGGTGCGCACCGGCCGATTCCGCACGCAGTGCCACTTCAACCGGATCGGGGTACAGCGTGCCACGGTTCTGGCGGATCGTCGCCACATGATCGACATTCACCCCGAGTCTGCAGAGGTATCGTGAATCATCCAGTGTTCCCATCAGTCCTCCATATTAATATAGCCCTTGTCGCCTTGTCACGCCCACCGGCCATGCGGGGCCAAGTGCCGAACGGGATACGTGCCAACCGTTCGGCCGCCTTGACGATCCCGCCACCTCGTGGGTATACTCCCGCGGCAAATGGAACTCACCATCGATGTGGAAAAAACCGAAGACGGCAGCGTCGACTTGGCGATTGCCGTGCCGAGCAAGGAATTGGACAGCCGCAAGGACGCCGTCCTGGCCGGGTTGCGGGACCGGGTGGCTCTGCCGGGATTTCGGAAGGGGCATGTGCCCAAATCCATTCTCGAAAAACGCTTTGGCCCCCAGGCCATGGCCGAAGGCCTGGACGAACTGCTTAAAAATGCCGTCCAGGAGGCTTTCGAGAAAAAAAATCTCGTCCCGGCCGACGCGCCAAAAATCAGCGACCTCAAAATGGAGGACGGATCGATCCGCTTCAAGGTCAGCGTCGAAGTCCAGCCGGAGATCGCGTTTACCGACGAGCAGATATTCAAAATCCCGGTTCCCAAGGCCGATCTGGCCGTCACTGAGGATGACATCACAGCCGCCATCGAAAATGAACGAAAAACCACCGCAACATTCCAGCCCATCCTTGAAATTCGCCCGATCCAGAACGGCGATTTCGCGGTCATCGACTACGAGGGCTACCTCAAGGATAACGACTCGCCGATTCCCGGCGGCAAGGCGGAAGGGTCGTTGATCGAAGTCGGCAGCAAACGGTTCCTGCCGGGATTCGACGAACAGCTGCTTGGCGTGTCGGTCGGCGACCGGCGCCGGGTTGACCTGCGTTTTCCGGATGATTTTTATGACGAGGATTTGAAAGGCAAGGCGGCCTATTTCCACGTCAAGGTCCATTCGATCAAGAAACGGCAGATGCCGGAAGTCACGGACGAGTGGGCGAAGGAGCAGGGATATGAATCGATCGCTGATTTCCGGGGCAAAATCCGCTCTGAAATGGAACGCGGCGCCGCGGACCTATCCAAGGAGGCTCAGCGCAGGGCCCTGATCGACGGGCTGCTGGAGCGGGTGCCGTTCGAACCGCCGAAATCATTTGTGTTGAAGCAGTCCGAGGAATTGATCAAAAATCTCGAAAGACAATACAAGGGCGGCCGAAAGGAATTGCTCGACCAGCTCGCCAAAGAAGGCAAAACCGAGGCGGACCTCGAATCGGACGCCAGAGAGCGGGCCAAACGGCAGGTCAAGACTCACATGGTCCTCCACACCATCGGCCGCGTCAAACAGATCACGGCTACTGATGAGGACCTCGCCGGCCGGATTGCCCAACTCGCCGATCAGTACCAGTCCACGCCGGCCGACCTCCAGAGCCAGCTCGAAAAGGACGACCGGCTGGACGATCTGCGGCACACGATCCAGGACGAGAAGATCGTTCAGTTCCTCATGGATCACGCCGATATTCGATAATAAGGAGAAACCCAGGATGTCCTATATGATTCCGTTCGTGATTGAACAAACGTCAAGGGGCGAGCGCTCCTATGACATATATTCGCGGCTCCTCAAGGACCGCATCATTTTTCTCGGGGTGCCGATCGACGATCCGATCTCCAACGTCGTCATCGCCCAGATGCTCTTTCTTGAGGCCGAAGACCCGGACAAGGATATTCACCTCTACATCAATAGCCCGGGCGGGTCGGTTACCGCGGGGTTGGCCATCTATGACACGATACAGTACATCAAATGCCCCGTGTCTACCATCTGTGTCGGTCAGGCGGCTTCCATGGGGGCGCTCCTGCTCTGCGCGGGCACCAAAGACAAACGATTCGCGCTTCCCAACGCGCGCATCATGATTCATCAGCCCCTGGGCGGGGTCGAGGGTCAGGCGACGGATATTGACATCCGGGCCAAGGAAATCCTGCGCATGCGCGACATCATCAACGATATCCTGGTTCGGCACTGCGGACAGACATTGGATAAAATCCGCAAGGACACCGACCGCGACTTTTTCATGGATGCCAAGTCAGCCAATACCTATGGGCTGATCGATCGCGTCATCGACAAACGGGAAATTTCTCTGGCTTCCGACAAGGATAGGAAAAAGTAATGGTCCTGCGGTTCACGGAGGGCGGCGCCGGCGGCAACCGCTGCAGCTTCTGCGGTAAATCCCAGGAAGACGTCCGGCGGCGGCTCATCACAGCGCCGACTGCCGCCATCTGTGACGAGTGTATCGAGACCTGTTTCCAGATCATCGGCGAGGATCACAAGGCCGCTGATGTCCGGACCGAAGGGCTCCTGACGCCCAGACAGATCAAATCCCTCCTGGACGAATACGTCGTCGGGCAGGATCACGCCAAAAAGTGCCTGGCGGTCGCCGTCTACAATCACTACAAACGGATCGTCTCCGACGGATCGCGCAAGTCCGGTAAGGAAGATATTGAATTACAGAAAAGTAATGTCCTCCTCGTCGGACCCACCGGTGTCGGCAAGACCCTCCTGGCCCAGGTCCTGGCCAAAATTCTCAACGTCCCCTTTGCCATCGCCGACGCCACGGCCCTCACCGAAGCCGGTTATGTCGGCGAGGACGTCGAAAATATTTTGCTCCGGCTTCTGCAGAGCGCCGATTTCGACCTGGCGCGCGCGCAAAAGGGAATCATCTACATTGACGAGATCGACAAGATCGCGCGCAAGGGCGACAATCCGTCGATCACGCGGGATGTGTCCGGCGAGGGTGTCCAGCAGGCCCTGCTCAAGATCCTCGAAGGCACGGTCGCCAATGTGCCGCCGCAGGGCGGGCGCAAGCACCCGCACCAGGAGTTTATTCAGATAAACACGGCCAACATCCTCTTTATCTGCGGCGGCGCCTTTGTCGGGCTGGACAAGATCGTGGAAAGCCGGATCGGAAAAAAACAGGTCGGGTTCACCGCCGACATCAGAAACCGGGAGGAAAAACTGTCCGACGCGGTCCTTCGGGAGTTGGTCCCGGAGGATCTGCTCAAATTCGGCATGATCCCGGAGTTCGTCGGCCGCCTGCCGGTGATCGCCGTCCTGGAGGATCTGGACGTCGACGCGTTGGTCCGGGTCATGACGGAACCCAAGAACGCGCTGGTGAAGCAGTATGCCCGTTTTTTTGAGATGGAAAGCGTCAATTTGATTTTCCAGCCGGATTCTCTGCGCGAGGTCGCCAAACAGGCCCGCACCCGCGGCACCGGCGCCCGCGCGCTGCGTGCCATCCTCGAGGACATCATGCTGGAGCTGATGTACGAAGTTCCCTCCAACAAGAGCGTATCGGAAATCGTCATCACGGAAGAGTCGGTCGCCCGCAAGTCCAAACCCCTGATTTCCCTCAAAGAAGAAAAAGCCACCGCCTGATATCGGGCGTGTTCCTCTCCGTCCCGTCGAACTCCGCCGTCGCGAGTGTCCATAAAATTGGTGAAATTGTGAAATTGTGAAATTGGGGACGTTGATTGACAAATTGACAAATGAAAACCTGAATAATACCTGAAAACAGGTATTTTTTGCACTTCTCCGAGGGAGAGAT
>CAZHRJ010000154.1:0-6874 GCA_964534765.1 uncultured bacterium | reverse complement strand
CAGCGTCTCGATGACGTTGCCAACCTCATCGCGGACGGTCTTTGTCGGCAGGTTGGCGTTGAAGTCTGAGTAGATAGCCGTCTTGTTGAGCGTGAGGTTTTGTTTGACGATCACATCATCCTGCGTGCGAGTGGGGACGTAGGTGGCGACGACCTGGTTGGCGGCGTTGAGTTCAGCGAGGATATAGTTGGGTCCTGCGCGGATGTCCCAGTCGAAACGCGCGTCAACTAAAGGAAGTTCAACAAAATAAAAAAGCGGGGGGATGTCACAAGTCGTTGAAAAAATTTCTGAAAACTTGGGGGCAACCCCTAAGCGCGTTTTCGTTTTGCGGGATTCCTCCGGTTGGTTTTCCTGCCACGCGCCGGGGAAGGCAATGACCTCAACGTCATGCCTGGGCGTTAGTTCTTCCTGTGGAAATTCCTCGATGTACGCGGGATCGAGCGCGAGCGCGCCGCAGGTCGGAAACGCGGCGCGGCGCGGACCGGGGAACGCGATTACCTTGGACATGGAGCGTTCATGCGGCGGCTCTGTCGGGCGAGTCCCTCCGGGACACGGATACGCGCTTTGTTTAGCTGATAGTCCTTCCGTTTCTGTTTCAGTTTCTCAATTCGTCCGGTGAGTTCAACGCGGTCCTGCGGGGAGACCATGAATAGACGCGAGGTCAGTTTGTCGATCTTTTTCTCGATGCGGGAGAGGTACGCATCCGCCGTGTCGATCATGGGGAAAGAATACCTGCGCGGCCCGCCGGATTCAAGCGAATGATCCGGCTAAAAGGAAAGCCTGCGAATACTCGGCGAAAAATTGGACTACTTTTTCGTCTCCAGAGTTTTGCTCGTTACGCCCTTTTCCAGCGTCGTCTGCCAGTTCGGGACGGTTCGTGGCTCCGAAGCCTGTGTGGAAGACCCCTGTTGAGTCTGACTCGTTTGAGTCGACGACGCGGCCTGAGACGCGGGTTTGGTATTTCCGGCATCCGTCATTTTTGTTTCACCTCCTGCTATATTTGTCTTACAAATCGCGGCACAAATCAACAAAATTCCCACCAATCCACACCCCACGGACCAACGGAAAAAATTCAACTTCGTGTGCAGGTGTCGGCGATTCGTTTCAAAGGCGTCGACCAAATTTACGGCAAGCGTATAATTCGATTCTCTCCGTTTCACTTCCGGCGGCCGTAAATCATGCGGATCGGAAAATGCCGCCACGTATTTTCCGGGATCCGGCACCGCCTTAAACGGCTTGGGCCACAGCGCCACCACCGAGAGGATAAACGCGAGCATCAAAAATACAACGGCAACGGCATTGAACATGCTCGCGCCCAAGTTCGCCAAGGCTCCAAAAGCAACGCCGTACATCGCCAGCAGGATGCTGACCTTCAGGTCGATGGAATCCGCCGTCCGAATAGACAGATCAATTTTGGCCTCCAACGTGTCGATCACCTGCTGGTCAATATCCGGGACTTGGAGAGGAAATAGAATCGGATTCATTTGCGTGAAAGATTAACCCGTCCGTGAAGAAGTGTCAAAGGTGTTTTCGTCAAACGTGCCGAGCTCCCGATGAATTTGTTCGCTTTTGGCGTGGCTGTCTTTGGCCGGATGCGCGCGCTCATGGACCTCCTTGAGTTTTTTGACGGAGACCTGTGTGTAAATCTGCGTGCTGCTCAAGTCCTCGTGACCCAGCATCGCCTGAATGTGTCGAATGTCCGCGCCGCCCTCCAGCATGTGCGTGGCGAACGTATGCCGCATGAGATGGCACGCGCCGCGATGCTTCCAGCCCAGCCGGTCCAGATACCCGCGTACGATCTGCGTCAAGCGATTGAGATGGAACGCGCGGCCCTGCGTCGTCAGAAATAACGTGCCGTCATCCGGGGCGACGCAGAGCCTGGGCCGCACTTGCCGCAGATACCTCGACACCCACTCGCATGCCCGCGCGCCGACCGGCGCCACGCGATCCTTTTGGCCTTTGCCGCGCCGGATCCGCGCGATGCCCTGATCCAACACCACGTCTCCCACCTTGAGCCGGTGCAACTCCGCCCGGCGCAGGCCCGACGAATACAGAAGCTCAAGCATCGCGCGGTCCCGAATCCCAAGGTCAGTCGCCGTGTCCGGCAAAGATGTGATTCGGTCGGCCTGATTGGCCGAGAGGATGTACATCGGCAGAGCGCGCGGGCGTTTGGGCATCGGCACATCCGCCGCCGGATTGTAGAGAATCAGCCGCCGGCGTGTCAGCCAGATGAAAAACTGCCGCACCGCGACCATCTGTCCCACCAGCGTCACCGCGGAGATCGGCCGGCCGTCTTTCTTCAGCCGCGTCGATTGATGGCGCTGATAACTTTCAATGATCGGCCGGGTCACTTCCGCCGGCGAGGTCAGCCCAAACTCCGAACACCATCGCACAAAATACGACACATCCCGCAGGCGGCTCGTGATCGACGCCGGCGAATAACCGCCGGTCCCCATCCAGTCCGAGTATTGCGCCGTGCGCGCGGAGAAACTCTGCGAGGCTGATTTCATTTAGCTGAAGCCGCCAAAATTTGTGTGGGACCTGGATTTTCGGACACCCCCGCCGTCTCTATAAGCGTTTTTGCCGTTTTTTGGTCGGTCGGCCGGGAATCGTCCGACGCTCCGGAACTTGCGCCGGAATTTCTCGATCTCCTTCCCACCTCCTTGTGGGCTACTTGGGGGCTCCTTGACCCCTCCAAGTGGCCGTTTCGATGCTCCTTGTCCCCTTTTTCATGCTCCTTCTTGTGATCCGAGGCGCGGATTTCGGACACATCGATCAGTCCCATGCAAAATCGCCGGCCGTTCTGTCCGCGGCCGTCGTACAAAAGTTCGTACTCGTAGGAAATTCCCCGCGCGCCGCGATGCGCCAGGACGTACTCCAAGTCCTCCAGCTTTCTCATGTGCATCTTCACCTGAAAATTGGACCAGCGCACGTACTCACGCGCGTCCCGGCGGCTAAAGCGAAAGTCGGAGCGCTTGACGTTTTTTTCCGCGCAGCGGCTCGTCACCATCTGCTCGATCAGCCCGAGAAGCCGGCGGGCCTGCGGGGAAAGTTCGTCCAGGGACCGGCCCAGGACCAGATCGGCCAGACGATTGGCGATCTCGATATCCGCCGGCGTCGCTTCGATGTAGGTCAGCACGTTCGTTCCGCGTTCGACCTGGCGGATGGGTCGCTGGTGCTGGTGCAGGAGCGCCGACGCTTCAATCAACGCCAGATATTTGCCGTGATCCCGGCGGGTTCGCAGGCAGGTGTCGGGATAGGTCAATCGCCGGGCGTATTCGTTGACGACGACGTAGGGCCGGATCAGCCGCTGCATGTTTTGGTGCCGCCGGCGGACGGCGTCCTGGTCCTGTTGTTTCAATCGGCCGGCCAGGGTTTGGGATTCACGCTGGCGCTCATGGATCCGGCGCGTCTGTTCCCGGTCCTCGTCCGCCGACAGGACCAGCATGCGGTTTGCTTTTTCCTCCGCGACCTCCGCGTTCGTCGTGGTCATCATCACCATCGTCGGCCCTTCCTTGCGCTTTTCTCTCGCCACCAGGTTGCCCGTCTTCTCGTCCTTCATCGTGGTCGCAATCGTCAGGCCGCCGTCGCTCATCAATAATTTGATCGCGTAGTCCGCTTTTTCCGCGCCGGCTTCCTCCGCAATCGCCAGAATCTTGTGCCGCAAATCCACATCGTCCAGATAAAAGAGCGCCTGAGATGTCATCGCGCTGAACTTCACCACGTCTTCCGGCGGCGCCAGAGACAAAATCGCGTCCATCAGCGCCGTCTTGCCCGCCGCGCTCGACGACTGGATCAGCAAATGTTGCGGCCGGTCCAGTTTCCGGGAGATCGACAGAATGTAGCCCGCCAAAAGATTTGTCGTCTCGCCCACGATGCCGAGCGCCTCAAAATCGCCGGCGATGCGGTCCAGCAGATTGGGCGAGCGGAGAGCCTCCAGCGCTTCGGCCTGGTCTTCGGGCGTCATGATCGGCGGCGCGGTCCTGGATTTCAACCCGGCGTCGATGTGTTCGGTCCGCAGTTCTTCGAGTTTGAAAATCACATGGCCGAGTTCGCGCTTGAGCGTCTGTTCGTCCGTTTCCAGTTCCTGCGCCGCGCGTTTCAAAAAATAGTGCCGGCGCTGATCCGAATAGAGATCCAGCGTGTCGATGTGAAAGCGGCCGTCCCGCGTCACGCCGAGGTTCACCCGAAGTTGCGCCGGCGTCGTGTTTGCTTCGAGTCCGCGCGCTCGATACAGTCGGTCTTCAAATGTCATTTCAATCACGCCCGCCCGGTCTGTGATCGTCTCCGCGGCGGGAGGCAAAACGGCCGGCATGACCGGCGCAACGGGAATGAGACGCGGCGCGGGGGTCGGCGGCGGCGGCGCGGAACCTTCGACGCCGGCGCGAACGGTCGACGGCTTGGCCTTTCCCATCCAGGCCGCCGACCGAAGGAGCACACCGAGCGCGTCCGTCACGCGCGAAGCGTCCAGGCTTTGGGCGTAGGCGTTGGCGTCCGTCTCTTGCGGGAACTCCACGCGATAGCAGTCAAAACCCTCGGCTAAAAGTTTAGCCGCCAGCTTTACCGCCGCCTGATCGCCCGCCGGATCGCGGTCGTAGGCGATCAACACCTTTTCGATCCCGCACGTCTTGAACGCCTCCAAGTGTTCGGCGGTGAATCCTCCCACACCGTAGCTGGCCGTGACGTTTCGGTATCCCGCGCACCAGAACGTGAGCGCGTCAATCAACGCCTCGCATAAAATTACTTCTTTAGCCGCCGCCAAAGCCGGCCGGTTCCACACGCCCCTGTGAGGACCCGGCAGATAGAGGTGGTCGATCGTTCCCGGTTTCAGATCGTGCCGGATTTTGCGGCCGTAGACTTCGGTCACGTTTCCGTTCTCGTCGATGATGGGAATCACAAGACTGCCGTTGAACAGTTCGCGGTTGATGGGCGTAAAGAGGCCGATGCGGATCAGCTGCTCCCGCAGGGCCGCGCCGGTCTTGCGGTTCGCATCCGGCAGGCCGTAGCAGAGCGTCCGGTTGGCGAAGCCGAGCTTGAATTGCTCAATCGCCTCCGGATGGTCGATCCGGCGCTCTTTGAGGTAGGCCAGCGCCAGCGGACTTTCCTTCAGCGTGCGGTGATAGAAGTCGATCACCCGGTTGAGCTGGGTTTGATCGTCCGCGTCCGTCGGGACCGGCAAGGGCGCTTTGGGAATGGTGGCGCGGCTTCGCATAATTTTATCGCCCGCCTTCGACAGCGCCACATCGTCGCGTCGCAAGAGTTCCACCGCGTGACGGAAGGAGACGCGCTCGATTTTTTGAACCCACGCGATCACGTCGCCACCCTCCTGACACGCGCCCAGGCAGTGCCAGAGATTTTTTGACGGTGTGACGACCAGGGGGGGTTTCCGGTCGTTGTGAAATGGACATAGGCCGATCAGGTCTTTCCCGTGGGATTTCAATTCGATTCCCCGCCGGCGGATCAGGTCGGCGACATTCACGCCGGATTTGATCTCGTCGATGATCTGCCGCCACGCCGAATTTGCGCGCCGGCCGGACAGCGGTTTCAAATGACCCGTTTTGTCGCGTTCCGCGAATCGCTCTCCCATTTTCCCGCCGTCCGCCTTTCCGCCCGAGTCGGGCGATTTTTGAAATCGTGTCAAGGGCCACGACCCGCTTTTTCAGAAAATATTTAACCCTTGCCAAGGGCGCGCCGATAATATAGTATGTATACTGTAATGTCAAGCAAATTTGTTATGGAGGTGGAAACGTGACTTTCCAAGAGCCGGATATAATCGAAGCGATTCCAAAAATGAAGGAGGGAGTCGCTTTGGCGAGACCGAGGACCAGGAAGCCCAAGAACCCGGAGGCGCATGCATTCGGCGAACGATTGGCGCAGATTCGAAGGGGGCGCGGGCTCTCGCAGGTTGAGTTTGCCGAAAAGGTCAGCATGTATCAGGCCGATGTTTCGGACATCGAATGCGGGGACCGCTTTCCGGACACCAAACACATTGTTGATTTCGCGCGGACGTTAAGGGTTTCTGTGGATGAGCTATTGGGCCTGAAGAAGGTCAAGGCGAATGGCGAATTATCGGAGAGTCGAAGCGTTCTCCGAAGGTTGCGGAGTATCACCCATCTGCCCAAGCGCGACCGCCAGGCGCTTCTCCGGATGATCGACAACACTCTGACCGCCGCCGGCAACGGTCGGCGATCAAGCGGGTAAGGAGGATTCCATGTTGCGGCTAAAGGAAAAATACGTCACCGACGGCAATGGCCGGAAGACCGCTGTTGTGCTGGAGATGAGGGACTATCGGCGGTTGCGGGGGTATTTGGAGGATTTGGAGGACGCCCGGGATTTGATCCGGGCGGAGAAGACGGCCACGAAATTTATTTCGTGGGAGGAAATGAAACGTCGGCTGAAAGCGTCGGGCAAAGGATAACCCCGTGTACGAGGTCATCGTTGATCGCCGGGTTCAGAAAGATTTTCGAAACATTCCAGTTCGGGGTTTGGAAGCAATCGAGAAAGCAATAGACGGCTTTGAAAACAATCCACGGCCCTTCGGGTGTATCAAGCTGACCAATCAACCCGGATACCGTTACCGCGTGGGAAATTTTCGCATCCTGTACAAGATCGACGACAAAAATAAGCGCGTGAGTGTTTTTCGAGTCAAGCGCCGAAACGAACGGACGTACGAGTAAAGAAACCGAAGTCGTCGAGCCGCCGCGCGTGGTTGCCGATTGAAGCCGTACGCATAATGCGCATTATGCGTACGGCTGCCGGCGCCTCCCGCCGCGCGCGGGATGGGGCGCGGGTGCGGGAAACGGTGTTTCCCGGCGCGGCGGTGTGCCGGGCATGTTTGACAGCTCATGGGTGAAAGTCCCAACACAGGCAGATG
>CAZHRJ010000153.1:0-6888 GCA_964534765.1 uncultured bacterium | reverse complement strand
TCCCCGCGCTGGTGTTGCCGCTGGCGGTGTTGCCGCTGATGCGGTTGCCATGGGAGGAATTGAGGTTGACGCCGTAGTTGGTGTTGGTTTCGGAACTATTGGCGGTGACGCTGTTTGTGTCGGACCCGTAGAAGAGGACGATGCCGCTGCTGGCGTTGGAGTTGGTGAGGTTGCCGCTGAGGGCGTTGCCCGAGCTGGCGGCGAGGTAGATGCCGTAGTTGGAATTGGAGCTGACGGTGTTGGAATCGATACTGTTGCCGGGACTGCTCCTGAGCCAAAGGGCGAAACTGGAATTGGACGTGACGCGGTTTAGGCGGATGGCGTTGCCCGATGAGGTGTCGAGCCGGATGCCGTTGGAGGTGTTCAGACTCGCGTCGCCGGCGGAGACGACGTTGGTGTCGGATCCGTCGAACAGCAGGATGCCGATACTTCCGTTTCCGGAGGCGCTGTCCTCAGTGACGGTCGATCGGTCGACGTTGACCAGTTTGATGCCGATGTTCGCGCCGGTGACGCCGATCGATTTGATGATGAGATTGGCGTGGGTGTCGGCGTAGATGCCGAAAAGATCAGCGAGGCCGCTCGCGCCGGGGGGATCGATCACGGTGGCGTCGGAGTCCTTGCCGATGATGGCGATGGAGTCCTTGTCGATGTTCAACCCGGCGGTTTCGGAACCGTTGACGATGGTGTAGGAGTCGAATAACCCGGCGTCGACATAGATGGTCTCGCCCGCCACGGCGCTGGCCATGGCCTTGATCACCGTCCGAAACGGCGCGGAAGGACTCGTGCCGCTGTTGGTGTCGGCTCCAATGGCGGCGGTGAAGGAATCACCGAGAGTTGAGGTGTCGTTCACAAAGTAGGGCCCGACGGCATGGCCGGGCGAGGCAAGAACGAACGTAACCCCGATGGAGAGAAGAAAGATGAATAGACCCTCGAATGCCGGAACGGCCCGCCGACCGGTCTGCCTACCGATGATCGACTCGCCCACCGCTGTTGACCTCAATCAAACCACCGCTTTCTTTACCCCGCCGCACCCGCCAACCGGTGGTCAATTTATCTAGATTGGTTGGCATGCGCAAGTTAGATTGCTGATTTTACATTGGCAAACGAGAAACGATGAAACGATGGCGTTTATTTTTCTGTGGGAAGGAGCGCTGTCACCACTTGCGGGATGGATGAGAAGTGCGAGTCGGCCGTCACGACCGTCAATCCGTGCTGCATGGCGGAGGCGGCGATCCAAATGTCGTTTGTGGGGACGGGATTGCCGCGACGGCGCAGGTCATTGAAGATGACGGCATAGCGCCCGGCGGTTTCAGGGTCGATGACATCGATTTGAACGCGGGGTGATTCCAGAAATTTCTGCAAATCCTCCAAATTTGCTTTTTGCAGCGTTCCGCGCGCGAATCCGGCGTAAAGTTCTCCGAGGACGATCGGCGTGACATGAATTTCGGCGGACTGACGGACATGGCGGGCGGCCTCATCCAGGCCCCGGGCCATCGCCGAATAGGCGGACGTATCCAGAAGAATGCGGCTCATCTCCAGAGGTCGTCGTCGATTTGGCGCTGGTCGGCCAGCGTCCTGTCGAATGATTTTGCCTCTTTTTTGTTCCATTTCCCGATCAGATGATCCAGGTCGTGGAATTCAACCGGCTTGCCCATCCCCGCAGCCGGCTTTGCGATGCCCAGCGCCTTTTTCAATAGATCGATCACGGCGCGGTTCAGACTGGTTCCATTTCGCCTAGCCTCAGCCCTCAACCGTTGTTCCAGAACGGGATCAACCCCCCGAAACGCCATCTGTTTCATGCGACACCTTCTGTTAGCATTATCATAAGCATAATGCTAACAAATATGCTAACATATGTCAATTTTTGGGTGATGTTTCGTTGAAACTCCCGAGATAAAGCCGCCTGCCGTCCCGATGGACGCGCGTGAGAGAGCAGTTGTCCAAGACAAACGTCCCCATCCGGCCGATCGGGATTTCGACAACGCGCCGCGGTACCACTGATTGAGCCTCCGGCAGTCGGTCCTGCGGATGTCGTCCACTTTCAGGCCCTTCCATTCCCCCAGTTTGATCTCTATTTGACATGCCGTCTCCGCCTGATACAATACCGCCGATGGTTGCTCAAGGTAGTCCCTCCTATTTTTTATCGAAGTCCGGTGAAGTGTACGGGCCGCTTGTCATCGAAGAGATTTCCGCGAGGATCCGGGATGGCCGGATTACGTCCCGTGAGTGGATATTTTTGCCCGACCCCGGCGAATGGTATCCGCTTGTTGAAATCCCCCAGATGTCTTCCGGTTTTTATTCCGTTCTAGAAAAACCATCCGCGCCGCCGGCCCTAGCTGCCGGTCCGGTCCCGTCAGCGGGCACACTGGCGCATGCGGGGAGCGAGAAGGTGGAATTTGGCGGGCAGGTGGTCGAAAAACGCCGCTGGGTGCGTCTCCCCAGTCCGTTGAGCCTTCGCTTCGCACTGGATTTAAGCCAGGAGACGGCGCAAAAAATATTCGAGGTGGTGACCGATGATATTTCGGAGGGCGGCCTAGGCTTTCGATGGTCGCTTGAGATACCGATCGGGACATTCATGCGGGTCGATCTGGACATTTTTCCCAATCTATTAAAGACGAAGGGCCGGGTGAGCCGATGCCGGAGCGGCGAATGCGGCGCCTATTCCATCGGAGTTCTATTTGTCAGCCTGACCGAGCAGGACCGGAAAAATCTTAGGAGCTTTCTCGTCTCGGCTACCTCATAGTCGTCGATTCGCCATCCAGCAGGTTTCCGGCATGAGCGTTTGGGTCAGCCACGCGCCGAGGGAAAATGGAAAATGGGGGAAATGGGGACGGAGTGTGCCGGATTGCGGGAAGGCACAGGCACATCGTGATACACCCCGCGTAGGGGGGAAAGGCTCGGAAACTCGAATCCTTGGACCCTGAAGCTCCCATTGGTTTTGTCTGTGTCTTTCTGTGTTGGTCTGCGTCTGTCCGCGGTAACAGGGTTCCCCCGCCCTCAACTTCCGATAGGCAGGTCTTGGGCTTGAATGAGCCGGGGATTTTCTGATAGGACGCATGATATGCCAGATCAGATTATCTGTTCCATGAGCCGGGTGAGCAAAACGTATCCGCCGAACCAGACGGTGCTGAAGGATATTTCGCTCTCGTATTTTTACGGGGCCAAGATTGGCGTGCTCGGACTCAATGGATCGGGCAAAAGCACCCTCCTTCGAATCATGGCCGGTGTCGAGACCGAGTTTGATGGAGAGCTTTCCATCGTCAAAGGATACTCCGTCGGATACCTCGAGCAGGAACCCGTTCTCGATCCGGCCAAGACCGTCCGGGAGGTCGTCGAGGAAGGCGTCCATGCCCTTGCGCAACTGGTCAAAGAATTTGAATCCATCAGCGCCCGTCTCGGCGATGACCTCACGCCGGATGAGATGGATCGCCTCATCCAAAAGCAGAGCGACCTCCAGGAGAAAATCGACGCGTCGGGCGCGTGGGACCTGGACAGCCGTCTCAACCAGGCCATGGAAGCGCTGCGGTGCCCACCGCCGGACATGCACGTTTCGGTGATTTCCGGCGGGGAACGCCGGCGCGTCGCGCTCTGCAGGCTTCTTCTTCAGAAACCCGACATCCTGCTTCTGGATGAGCCGACGAATCATCTCGACGCGGAGACGGTCCAGTGGCTGGAAAAGCATCTCCAGGAATACGCGGGCACCGTGATCGCCGTCACGCACGACCGCTATTTTCTCGATAACGCCGCCGGCTGGATTCTGGAGCTGGACCGCGGCGAGGGAATACCGTGGAAGGGCAACTACACATCGTGGCTCGACCAAAAACAGGAACGACTGCGGGTCGAAGAGAAAACCGAATCGAAACGCCGCAAAGTCCTCGCGCGGGAACTGGACTGGATCCGGACGACCCCGCAGGCGCGCCGGACCCGGAGCAAGGCGCGGCTGTCGGCCTATCAGGACATGTACCAGCGACAGAACAAGGATCGCATTCAGGAACTGGAAATCTACATCCCGCCCGGCCCGCGCCTTGGAGATATTGTGATCGATTTTGACGGCGTTACAAAATCCTACGGAGAGAACCTGCTCTACGAGGGGTTGAGTTTCAAGCTTCCCCGCGGGGGAATAGTGGGGATCATCGGGCCCAACGGCGCGGGCAAGACCACACTCTTTCGAATGATGGTCGGCCAGGAAACCGCGGACGACGGCGCCGTCCGGATCGGCGATACGGTCAAGCTCGGGTATATCGATCAGAACCGCGATGCGCTGACTGCCGACAAAACCGTCTGGGAAATCATTTCGGGCGGCCTTGAGACTCTGGATCTCGGCGGCGTGTCGGTCCCGTCGCGGTCATACGTGGCGCATTTCAATTTTCAGGGCACGATGCAGCAAAAGAGGGTCAGCACGCTGTCGGGCGGAGAGCGAAATCGCGTCCATCTGGCCAAGATGCTCACCTCCGGCGCGAACGTACTTCTCCTGGACGAGCCGACGAACGACCTTGACGTGAACGCGGTCCGCGCGCTGGAGGAGGCGCTGACGGAGTTTGCCGGGTGCGCGGTCATCATCAGCCACGACCGCTGGTTTCTGGACCGGGTGGCGACGCACATACTCGCGTTTGAGGGAGACAGCCGGTATACCTGGTTTGACGGCAACTACAGCGACTACGAAAAAGACCGCCGAAAGCGTCTCGGGATCGAGTCCGATCAGCCCAAGCGCATCCGATACAGGAAACTCACCCGGTGAGATTCACCCCGGCGACCCGGAGGCCGGCCCGGAGCCTGTGATTCTGTGAATGGCCCGGTGGGATTTTTGGCGATCGGCAATGAGATCGCTGAAGGCCGCGTGGCCAACGACAACGCCCGTTGGCTTGCCCGGACGATCGGATCGATAACGGCGATCGCCGTCGGCGACGTTGCCGACCAAGTCCTGCCGGCGCTTCGATTCCTGCGCCGCCATCGCCTCGTTGTCGTATCCGGCGGCCTCGGTCCCACCGCTGACGATCTGACGCGCGAGTTCGCCTGCCGGTGGCTGAACTGCGGGTTGACCCCGCACCAGCCGACTCTGGCCAAAGTCCGACGCATCATGCGCCGCCATGTCGGGGGCCGGATGACGCCCAACAACGAGCGGCAGGCCATGTATCCGTCCCATGCCAAGCCGCTGCCCAATCGGGTTGGCGGAGCGGTAGGATTTACCGTGATGCGAGACCGTACGCGATACTTTTTTTTCCCTGGCGTTCCACGGGAATTTCAGGACATGGTGAACCGGTATGTCCGGCCGGCGGTGCGATCACGCGTTATTCCCGCGACGGTATTTCGGTTTTCCGGGATCGCCGAATCGACGCTGGATCACCGGATCCAGAAAGTTCTGCCGGAGAGACTCCGAAGCCAGTACGGGATCTATCCAAGCGTCCAGGGAATATCCGTGGTTGTGCGCGCGGCGCGCGCGGCGGACCGGCGATTATTTTGCGCGCTGGTGCGCCGTCATCTGGCGGATGTGGCGCGAATTGACGGAGAGACGTCGCCGGAGGCGGCGCTGATCGATTTTTTGCGCAAAAGAAAACTGCGTCTGGTGGCGGCCGAATCCTGCACGGGCGGGCTTTTTGCGTCGACGCTCACGCAAGTCGCCGGCGCCGGCGATGTGTTGATCGGCGGGGTGGTGGCCTACAGCAACGACTTGAAGACCAAGCTCCTCGGTGTGCCGCCCCGGACCATCCGGCGGTTCGGCGCCGTCAGCCCCGAGTGCGCGGCCCGGATGGCGCGTGGGGCGCTATATATATATGGAGGGGACGTGGGGGTGTCGATCACGGGGATTGCCGGCCCTGGCGGCGGCACTGCGATCAAGCCGGTGGGGACGGTCCATATCGGGATAGCGACGCGCGGCGGGATCACGACCCGGCAAAATTTTTTTACGGGTGATCGGAACACGATCCGGCAAAAGTGCGTCTATGCGGCGATTTTCAGTTTGTTGAAAGATATGGCGCCGAAGAAATCGGGTCAGTAGAGGACGAAAACAAGACCTTTACCGCGGAGGCGCAGAGCTGACGCAGAGTTTATAAAAATTGTTTCGGCATAGACCCTTTCTTATTCTCTGCGTCAGCTCCGCGCTTCTAAGGTGATATGGGAGTTTGACATTGTGTGAGCGGGCGTGACATACTTTTTCCGTGGGAGTGCCGCTGTGCAACAGGCGGCCCGGTACCGGCGTTTGCCGGGTTGAAGGAGGAAGTGGAATGCTGACCGTCATCAATATCGAGCCGACGCCGAATCCGAACGCGATGAAATTTGTGGTCAACAGTGATTTTGTTCCGACCGGATCGATCACCTATGCCGGCGTGAATGAGGTGGGCGCGGATCCACTGGCCCTGGGACTGTTTCGGATTCCGGGGGTGGAATCGGTTTTTTACATGCAAGATTTTGTGACCATCACCAAGGAGCCGTCGGCGTCATGGGATTCCATAATCGAGGAGGCGGAAAGCCTCATCAGTTCGACTCCCCCGGTCATCAACGTGACCCTGCCGGCGCCTTCGGCGGCAGCGCGCCCGGGCGGCGCCGTCGGGCCGGGTGAGTCGCCGGACGGGATGGCGTTTGAGAAAATGTCGGACGACCAGCGCATATCCAGAATCAACCATATTCTCGATGAGGAGATCCGGCCCGCCCTGGCCGGAGACGGCGGCGGCCTCCAGGTGCTGGGTCTCGACGGGTACACCCTCAAAGTCCATTACCAGGGCGCCTGCGGCAGCTGTCCAACCTCAAGCGCCGGAACCCTGAAGTACATCGAATCCCGCCTGCAGGAGTTGCTCAGCGGGAAACTCGTGCTTGAATCAGTCTAGAGACAATTTTATACCTGAATAATACCTGAAAAATCCAGTTTTCCCTCGATAACCGGCCTTTGCACAA
>CAZHRJ010000152.1:0-6888 GCA_964534765.1 uncultured bacterium | reverse complement strand
CCGTTGGGAATTTTGCTGAAATCCCCAAGGCCGAGTTCCTTCTGCTCCTTGAAACAGAACGGACAATGGTCGGTGGAGACCACCTGGAGATCGTTGCCGCGCAGGCCCTTCCATAATTGGTCCTGGTTCGATTTATCGCGAAGCGGCGGGGTCATGACATACTTCGCCCCTTCGAACCCTTCCTGTTCGTAGTAGCTGTAATCAAGGAACAGGTACTGCGGGCAGGTTTCCGCATATGCCGGCAATCCCAGATCCCGCGCGGCCTGAACCTCGACACCGCGATCGAACGGCTCATCGAAGCGCGCCGGGAGGGGATCGAGCGGGTGAAGTTGTATTTTATTTATGGATTCCCGTTCGAGCGCCCGGAGGACGTTCAGGGCATCGTCGATTTCTGCGCCGCTCCGGTCGCGGCGGGACTTCGCGTGAGGGTGAGCTTGAATCCGTTCATTCCCAAACCCCTCACGCCGCTCCAGTGGTTTCCGATGTTGCCCCTGAAGGACCTCAAATCCAAATTCACATTCCTTCGCGACCGCTTGCGGTCGATCGGTGTCCGGGATGTGTCGGGATACAGTCCGCGGGAAGCGGTGGCGCAGGCTCAGTTGATTTTTTCCGACGAGTCGGATGCCGCGGTCATTCTGGATCTGGCAGCCGGTCGGCCCTCAGCGGATGCGTCGCCCGGGACCGATCCCTTCGCGCCGAAATCGAAGGACCAGCCGTTCCCGTGGGACATACTGAAAACGTCCGTGACCCGAGAGGAAATGTGGCGGGAGGCGGAGGAGATCCTCCGGTCGGTTTCCGGGAATTTACAGCGGAATATCTGAAGCCGGTTTAAGGTTCCGGGAAAACAGCCAGTAGGGCGCAGTCAGGATCGTCCGGTAGAGGCAGCCCATGGAAGTGAGTTCGCCCGTCAGAACTTTCGTGAAATAGCCGTTGACGTGGGCGTTTCTGACCATTCGGTAAAAACCAAACCTTTGAAATGAGTACAGCCATTTCGCGTTCAGTCCGGCATAAGTCAGTTCCGGAAGTAATTCTTTTTCCAGATTCCGGGTGTAGACATTCTTTCCACGGCCCTCGAAGCTCTCCCTGAATGATCGATGGGCGATGGCGGCGCTTCGGAGCGCGTAATAGATGCCCTCGCCAAACAGGGGTTCGGCCAGCCCGGCCGCGTCGCCGATCAGCCAGATGTTTTCCCGCTCATAGACGTTCCGGCGATTTTTTACGGGAATGCAAAATCCCACATACGTGATCTTCGCGGGATGGCTCAGGGACCGGTAGTCGGCGATAAATCGTTGAAGGTCGGCTCGGATGTTCTTTGCGCCGAACGGAGAAAACACGCCGGCGTTTAGATGGTCTGTCTTTGGAAAGATCCAGCCATATCCGCCCGGCATGCCTCCAAAATCGAACAGCGCCCGATCCCGGAATTTTTCCAACACGCTCTCCGGCACGTGGATCAGCGCCTCGATGGCCGGAGCGTAGGTGACGAGGTCCTTGCCGAACAGCCGGTTCCTGACCTGGCTGGAGACGCCGTCCGCGCCGAACAGATGCCGGGCCTTCAGTGTGCGTCCCGGGGTTTCAACCGTTATCCATCCGTCAGACCGGGTGGCGCCGGTGAAGGGGCATTTGGGAAAAAAGCTTGCGCCCTTGTTTCTCGCCTGCTCCAGTAGAAAATGGTCGAAATCCCGGCGCAGTACCATCGCGCCTCCGACATCCCGGAGATCCTTGATGACCGTGTCTCGGTTCCGGAAGGTCAGGTAGGCGCCATGGATTTTCCTCTGGAGGATCGGGGTCAGATCGAATTTGAGCAGGTCGAGCGTCTTCGCCGACAGCCCACCCCCGCAGACTTTATCCCGGGGAAACGATTCCTTGTCGATCAACGCCACCTTGTGCCCGTCTTTGGCCAGCAGGTATCCCAGATAGCTTCCCCCGGGACCCGCGCCGACGATCACGGCATCGTAGGTCATGTCAGGGCGAGAGTGATCAAAAACAGGGCGCAGATCGGGTACAGGATCGGATGGATGTCGCACGCCCGGCCATGGGCGAATTTGAGAAGGACATACGAGAGAAACCCGAATCCGAGTCCGATGGAAATGGAATAGGTCAGAGGCATCAGGATCAGCGTCACAAAAGCCGGCAGGCCTTCGGTCGTGTCGGAGAAATCGATTTTGCCGATGTCGGACATCATGAGAAATCCGACCAGAACCAGGACCGGAGCCGTGGCGAACGGCGGAACGGATGTCACCAGCGGAACAACAAACAGTCCAAGCAAAAAAAGCGCGGCGACGACGATTGACGTCAGCCCCGTGCGGCCTCCGCTCTCCGCGCCGGATGCGGACTCGATATAGCTCGTCGTGCTGCTCGTGCCGAGCAGCGCCCCAAGGGGGGTCGCGAGGGCGTCCGCCTGAAGCGCGCGCCGAATTTGCGGAAACGATCCGTCCTCCCTGACGAGTTTCGCCGAAAATCCGACGGCCAGCAGGGTTCCCACGCTGTCAAAGAGATCGACAAACATGAATGCCAGAATCACACCCCATAGTTTGGGTTCTTTAAGCGGCGTCAGCAGGTCGAGCTGAAGAAGCGTCGGGGCAAGTGAGGGAGGAGCGGAGAAAACCGACGCGGGTTTGGGCGAAAGGCCGGTTGCGAACGCGATCGCGGACACCGTCAGTATTCCGATCAGAAACGCGCCCCGCACTTTTTTGGCCAGTAAAATTCCGGTGAGAGCGAATCCGGCAAGTGAGAGAAGGGTTGTCGGCCTGGACAAATCCCCCGCCGTGACCATCGTCACGGGATGCGAAACCACCAGCCCCATGTTCTGGCATCCGATCAGCGCCAGAAACAACCCGATGCCGATCGCGATCGCGCGTTTGAGCGGCGTGGGAATCGCGCGCACCACCCTCTCTCGAATGGTCGTCCACGTGAGGATGACGTTCAGGATTCCCGACCAGAACACAATCCCAAGCGCATGGGGCCACGGAAGATTCATCGTGACGCAAACGGTGAAAGTGAAAAACGCGTTCAGCCCCATCCCCGGCGCCTGCGCGATCGGAACATTCGCCCAAATTCCCATGACCGCCGTCGATATCGCCGCCGCCAAACACGTCGCCGCCGTCACGGCGTTCCGGTCCATCCCTGCGCCGGAGAGAATTTGCGGATTGACAAAGAGGATATACGACATGGTGAGAAACGTGGTGACCCCCGCAACGATTTCCGTCCTGGGAGTTGTGCCGTGCTCGTTCAATCGAAACATGACGGTGCGGAGAATAAGTTCAAGCCGGGGGCAAGTCAATCTATCAAAATTGCGTAAGGGTGCGTGAGGGGGTGCGTGAGGGTCAGACTGATGTTTATACGCTTATTATCGTTGACAACATTTGGCGGGCGAAACCAATTCTATCCATACTGAATACGCATCCGCGAAAAATAAACGTTAAAACATCAACCTGACCCCCACCTTCCGTGACAAATCCCTCCGGACCTTCCCGCGCTCCGGACCTCCGCCCTGTTGACAGACCGCGGCGGCAGTGATTTAATTGGAATTTGAATTTTTCGGAAAAGGATTCCGGACAAAAATGGCTGGCGGCGGTTTCCATTCCGATGCTCCTGCTCATCGCTCCGGCGGTCGGCGGTTGGATCGGTCACCGGGCGGATGAACGGTGGGGGATCACACCCGCAGGAATTGCCTCCGGCTCCCTGCTCGGCCTGGTTGTCGCGGCGATCCGGATTCGCCGGCTCTTGCGGGATATTTCCGGTGAGAAAAATGAGGAGTAGACGGATTTCAAGAGAATGGCTTCAATGAGAAAAATGATCTGGCGATCAAGCACCTGCGCATTTGTCCCGGTTCTGGCCGGACTCCTGGCCACGCCGCTACTCGGCATGCAGGGCTGGTGGAGCCTCGCCGCCGGCGGCGCGGTCGCGGCCTTTGCGTTCGGCTCCTTCCTCGATCTGGCGCACCTGGCGACCTCCCAGACGACCTGTGGCGCCGTGACGGCGTATCTCGTTCCGATTCTTGCGCTGTCGGTCGTCGGGACTCTTGGCGCGGTCAGCCTGGACATGCTCACCCGCCACCTCCTGCGTCCCGAAACGTTTGTTTCGGGTCTCCTGGCCGGTACCCTGTTTTGCCAGTGCGCTCTGATGATGGCGACCCAGCGCGTCAGCGTCGTCCGGGACTGACGCGTGCTGTCCTTCGGCCCCGCCCTCCTGCGCGTCTCCGGCGGCGGTCATGCTTCGCTTGAACCGCCCAATTTTATCGGGCTTCTCCATGGCATGTACTCTGACAGCGCCATCCTCCAGTTTTTGTTCAAGTTCGAGAACATCATATTCTCCGGGCTCGCCGGGCTTTTCCTCTCGGGCCTCTTTGTTCTTGGAACGCGTCAATTGACGCTGGTTCCCGGCCGCGTCCAGAATTTTCTCGAGATCATCGTCGAGGGCCTGCAGAATTTTTTTTCCGATATCCTGGGCCATTACGCGAAACTCTTTGTGCCGTTTCTCGGAACGCTCTTTTTGTACATCTGGTGCATGAACATGATGGGTCTGGTGCCGTTTCTCAAATCCTCCACTACCGATCTCAATCTCACGCTGTCCCTTGCCCTCTGCGTGTTTTGCCTGGTCCAGTACACGGCGCTGACCAGACTCGGCCCGCTCAAATATGTGGACCATCTGGCGGGCCAGCCGCGCGATATGATCATGTTCATCCTAGCGCCTTTTTTGCTTCCGCTCTTTATCCTGCTCGATGTCCTGGTTCCTCCCGTGACGCTGTCCCTGCGTCTTTTCGGAAACATCACCGGCGGCGATACGCTTCTGGGCGCGTTCCTGGACATGGGGGCGCAGAACCTCTTTCATCCCACCGGTGCGCTGTCCCTGCTGGGCGGATGCATGGCCTTTCTCACCACCGTGGTTCTCCGATTTTTGCTGATGCTCCTTGACACCATTCAAGCTCTGGTGTTTACCCTTCTTTCGACCATATACATTTTGATGGTTCTTCCGCATGAAGAACATTCGCATTAAACGGTTACAGGAGGTTTGACCCTATGGACTATCAGACAGGGTTGGCGCTGGCGTTGCCGATTGGCGTGGGGCTGGCGGGACTGGGTTGCGGCATTGGCCTGGGCAACGGCATCCGGGGCGCGATGGAAGCCATCGGCCGGCAGCCGGAGGCGCACAACAAGATCCAGCTGACGATGATCATCGGCGCGGCGTTCATCGAGGCATTGACGATTTACGCGCTGGTCACCGTCTTTCTCTTTATGGGAAAAATCGGCGCCCACTAGTTCCCGGAGCCGGTAGTGGAAATTCTGCAGTCCCTCGGCGTCGAGGGACCGAAAGTCCTCGCCAACGTTGCGGCCTTTCTCATCTTCTTCGCGATCCTTTACAAGTTCGCCTGGAAAGATGTGGGCGATGCCCTGGAGGATCGCCGACGGCGCATCGCAACACAGCTCGATGACCTGGACCGCGGCAAGAAGGAAATCGAGCAATTACGGCAGGACTATCTCTCAAAAATCAGGGCGATCGAGGCTGAGGCGCAGCTTCGTTTCGGCCGGATCGAAGCCGAGGCGCGGGACAAGTCCGCCGAAATACTCGCGGAGGCTTCGGGCAAGGCGCACAAGTATCTGGAGGGCGCGCGCAAGGATATCGAGATGGAAGTCGCCCAGGCGCGCCGCTCGCTGGTGGCTGAAGTCGCGGCTCTGGCCCGCGCCGCCGCGGAAAAGGTCCTCGAACGGCAGATCAACGATGCGGACAGCCAGCGGCTGGTCGAATCGTTTCTCGCGGAGCTGGAGCGGTCCAGAACCGCGGTTTGAGCGCCGGTCCGGCGCGGATCAGGCAGGCGTGGTCCGATGACGATTGAAACACCTCCATCCGAACGTCGGCCGGTCTGGCGCGTTGTTTGTCAGGAAATCTGGTTTCACACCAAATCCCTCTTTATCGATTATCCCGGCAAACCGGTTTGGCGGCAGCTGGTCGACACCGTCGTGTCGGCGTTCCTGCTGGCGCTTCTCATCCGCTGGTTGCTCATCCAGGCGTTTTTTATCCCGTCCGGATCAATGGAAAATACACTCCTCAAAGATGACAGGATACTGGTATCGAAGGTGCAGTATTACGCGCGCGACCCGCAGCGGGGAGAGATTATCGTGTTCTGGTTTGAGGAGGAGGAGAAGCATTTCATCAAACGGGTCATCGGTCTTCCCGGAGACCGGATCGAGATGGTTCGAAAGAAGCTCTATGTCAACAATGTCGCGCAGTCCGAGTCCTACGTCGTCCACAAGGATGAGAGTTACGATCCCATCCGGGACGATTTCCGGCCTCAGGTTGTTCCCAGGGACCGGTATTTTGTCATGGGCGACAACCGGGATTATTCCAAGGACAGCCGGTTCTGGGGCTATGTTGAAAAGGGCGACATCGTCGGCAAGGCGGTCTGTCTTTACTGGCCGATCCGCCGGGTGGGGTGGGTCGAATGACGCGGGTTGGCCGGATGCCGGTAATGGCGATCTGCGTCCTGTTCATGACGACTCCTGGCGGGGCCGAAATTGTGGACCGGATTGTCGCGATCGTCAACGAAGAGATCATCACCCAGCGGGAATTGGAAGAAAAATCATACCCGGTCCTCCTCACCCTGCCGGGCCAGCCCTCGCCGGAGGAAATCGAGCAAATCCGCAAAAACGTGATGGTGGAGCTGGTCAAAAACAAGCTGGTCATCCAGGCGGCGAAGCAAAAAAAAATCGTGCTGGACCGCGAGGAGGTGGAGTCGTTCATCGAGTCGCGGATGGCGGCACTGGAAAAACAATATGGATCGGACCTGGAGAATGTCCTTTCGGAGCAGGGGTTCACGGTGGGAGAATTCGAAGGGATGACGCGCCGCGAGGCCAAGCAGGAACTGATCAAGCAGCGGCTTCTGTCTCAGGC
>CAZHRJ010000151.1:0-6935 GCA_964534765.1 uncultured bacterium | reverse complement strand
CATGACCGAGCTGTCCTCCCAGTTTTATGACGACTGCCTGGTCCGGCATATCCAAGGATTGCCGGGGGCAGGGATCTCGACCATTCGGTCGACGGTCTGGGCCCGCGCCCTGGTGATTGATCCGTTGACCGGCGATCCCTGCAGGCCCGGAGAGGTGGGACTCATTCGTATTCTGGATCTGGCCAACCGGGGGTCCTGCATCGCGATTCAGACCGATGATTTGGGAATGGAGGAGTCCGGCGGGATCCGAATTCTGGGCCGGGCAGATGGCGCCGAGGAGCGCGGCTGTTCGCGGTCGATGGATGAGATCTTGAGGGCGCGGCCCGGATGATTCTGAAACGGATTCCGATCCGTCGGGTGATCGATGCGCTGGAGCGCACCGCGGCCCGATTTCTGGACCGAGACTCGCCGGTACGCAAAGCGTCTGTGACGGCGATCAGTGCCGAGACCGGTTTTTCGGTACCGGTGATCGAATTGGCGGTAGACCGGACGTTTTCGGAGCTGACCGGCGAATGCGCACGCCGTCTGTTGATCAAAGAACTGGGTGGGGAGGACGCGGCGGACGATCCGGCGCTGCCGTCGCCCGGCCGGACATTGGTGATCGCGGCCGGATCGATCTTTCAGCCCATGATCAGCAGCGTGACGCACGCCCTTCTGGTCAAATCGGCCGTCACAGTCAAATGTTCCGCTCACGAATCGCGCCTGATGCCGATATTCGTCCGGATCCTGACGGAGATCAATCCCGACATCGGCGCCGCGGTCGATGTCCTTCCGGCAAGGATCGGGAAAGAGGCCATCGATTTTCATTCCGACGCGGTGATCGCCTACGGTTCGGATGAATCACTTGCGGCGATCCGATCACGCCTTCCCGCGGGCGCCCGATGGATCGGGCACGGCCACAAGGTGAGCGTGGCGGCGCTGGGCCGGGAGGTTATCGAAAGCGACCCGGCCCTGACCGCCGCCGCGAGGGCGCTGGCCGAGGACATCGCGCTTTACGATCAGACAGGCTGTCTCAGTCCCCAGTGCGTCTATGTCGAAACGAGTGGCCGGCGGGTGGCCAAACAGCTGGCGCAAGAATTGGAGACTGCGGCGCGACGGCTGCCGCCGGGACGACTGTCGAACGCGCGGGCCGCGGCGGTCCAATCCGTTCGGAATGAGTTCGAGTTCCGGTCGTGCATGGATGATCGGGAATCGTGTTTTTTTGGCGAGCAGTTCGCATATACCATCGTCACCGATTCCGATCCGCAGTTTCGGCCTTCGCCTCTCTATCGAACGATCCTCGTCAAGCAGATCCCGGACCTGGCCGATCTGCCGGACCACCTCCGGCCAATCAGCGGGCATCTCCAGGGAGTTGCCGTGGCGCCGCTGAATCGGATTGACCCCATGGAAAACCGGCTGAGGGAAATGGGCGCCAGCTACTTCTGCGAGCCGGGACGCCTTCAGCGTCCGCCGCTGCACTGGCCCAACGGCGGCATACCCTGCCTTCGAGGATTACTGGGTTGACCCAAGCGCAATCGGCATGGTTTGACGGGATGGCATGAAGAGGCGTCACCCGCATCATTATTTTCAATTGAATCTCGATCTGCAAGGCCGGCCGTGTCTGGTGGTGGGCGGGGACGGAGAGGCGCTGGAAAAGACGACGCGACTGGTCGAATGCGGCGCGAGGGTCACGCTGGTGGCGCGGAAACGCCTGGCGGCGTTTGGGACCCTGAATCGTGCGAAGTCCTTGCGTATCCGTGACCGGGCCTATCGGCCAGGAGACGAGCGGGGGATGTATTTTGTTATCAATTGCGTAAAGACCCACCCGTCGATGTCGATGATACTGTACCGCCGCTGCGTGAAACAGAAGATTCTGATTTCCTCCTATGACCAGCCCCGGTACAGCACAGCGACCATGGCGGCGCTGGTCCGGGCGGGCCAAATGCGGATCGCCCTGTCGAGCGACGGCGCCATTCCCGGGTTGGCGAGAAAACTTCGGATCGAGCTGGAGCGGGTTTTGGATCGGACCTTCGTCCGATTCGCGGACTGGGCGGCGGCCTACCGTGAGCGGATGGTGGCGGAGGGCGTCTCTCCGGATGAGCGACGCCGGAAGCTAAGAGACCTGCTGGAAGGATTTCATCTAAACGCCATCTGCAAGTATCCCCGATCATTTCCGAAAAGGTCATCGTCGCGATGAAGATTGTACTGACCGGCGGCACGGGATTCATCGGCGGATCGGTTCTTGGCCGCCTGATTTCCGCGGGTCACCACGTGACGAGTCTGTCCCGCCGCGCGCCGCAAGGGCCGGCATTGTCCGGGGTCGAACACCTGGTCTGGGACGCCAGGACCCAGGGACCGTGGTCGGAGCGCGTGGATGGCGCGGATGCCGTGATTCACCTGGCCGGTGAGCCGATCGCGGCCGGCCGGTGGACAACGGAACGGAAAACAATTCTGGCGTCAAGCCGGATCGACAGCACGAGATCGATCGTCGAGGCGATATCGAGAGGCGGGAAAAAGCCCGCGGTCCTGATCAGCGCGTCGGCCGTTGGATATTACGGGAACGTCGAGCACGGTGAGGTAGACGAGACGCACGCGAGGGGCCATGGGTTTTTGCCGGACCTGTGCGAGCGGTGGGAGGAATCGGCGCGGCTGGCGGAGCGAGTGAGCGTGCGGGTGGTCATGTTGCGGATCGGGATCGTGCTGGGCAAAGAGGGCGGTGCGCTGTCGAAGATGTTGCTGCCGTTTAAGCTGTTCGTCGGCGGGCCGCTGGGCAGCGGGCGGCAGGGATTTTCATGGATTCATCGAGAGGATGTTGCCGGCATCATCGATTATGTATTGTCACATCCGGGAATTTCCGGGCCCGTCAATGTCACGGCGCCGAATCCGGTTTCGATGAATGAATTCTGCAAAGCCCTGGGCCGAGCGATGGGCCGGCCGGCCTGGCTGCCGGCGCCGGCATTCGCGCTCAAACTCATGCTCGGAGAACTGTCGGGGCTTCTCCTCGACGGCCAGCGGGTTCATCCCAAAAAATTGCTGGACGCCGGGTTCCGGTTTCGTCATCCCGATTTGGACGAAGCGATACGGGCCGTACTAAAGACTCGCGTTTGATCCGGGTCCTCATGCTCCATCACGCCTTTCCGCCGCTCGGCGGAAAGGGCGGAAGGGACATGGCGCGGCTGATGGGGTCATTCAGCCGGCACGCAGACATTCAGATCGATCATGTTACGATCTCCGACAAACCGGTTTACCAGAGCGACGAAATAGGCGGCACGGTGGTGACCCACCGGCTGAACGTCTACCGCAGGTCACCGTTGCGTGGATTCGGCGCCGGCGAACTGTTCGAGTATCAGGCGAAGAGTTACCTATTCATTTTGCGAACCTCGCGAAAAGTACCTTACGATCTCGTCCACGCAATGGGAATTTTTCCGGAGGGGTACACCGCCTACGCCTTTCGAGACCGGTTCCCGTACCTCGTGTCCCTTCTTCCCTCCGACGAAGCGTCGATGGCCCGGATGACGGGCGGCCGGGCCGTGGATCTCGCGGCCCTCAGCCATCACATCCGGGTGGGCGCCCGGCGGATATTCGATCATCGCCGCGCCGTGCCCTTTCCACCGCCCGGCCTTGCCAAGCGATATGCGGAGGCCTACCGGTCGATCGCGGGTCAGGTTCCGCCGCGCGCGCGGCGGAGGGCCGACGTGCGCTGAGGAACGGCGGTGGGCAAACCGTTTTTCCCCAACGTCGGATCGATATACAGGACGCCCACATTGGTTCTCTCCCAGTAGACGGTCCGGGACCCCGAGGGTATGGCGGATCGGCGGGTCATTTGATAGTGATAAAAAGTGATGCGAACCTCGACCGGAGGTTTCCCATCCAGCGGATCGCGCACGAAGTGTCGGAGCGCCAGCGGTGGCGATTCGAGAAGCTGAGATGCGAGTTTGCCGAGATAGGTCGGCAGGGCGCCGGGCGCCGCGGACGCGTCCGGATAGGGCATCGACTGGCCGCTCTGCCAGCGGAGCGGATATCTCTCAAACCACAACCGGAAATCGACCCGTGGATGAAACGGCGCGACAAACGGCGGCGGCCGGTCAAGGGGTCCGGCCTTGTAGGGAAACTCATATTCGACCCAATTCTGACCATCAACACTGCCTTCGAAACTCAATTCGTACCGGATCGGATCGATCGGCCCGAAGAGGTGGTATCTGCTGGAGATATGGAACTGCGAGATGTACCGCTCGATTTTCGGCAGGCGAGTTTGCTGGACGCCTTGTCCGCCGGCGAGCATCACAAATTCGATGACGGAGCAGATGACCAGTACGGCCGCGATCGGAACCATCCATAATCGAGGCCGGGCCGGCGTCGAGGACAGCGGCGGCGAGAATCGCCGGGCCAGCGGAGGAATGCGATGGATCGCGGCGGCGACATCCTGATCCGTGAGCAGGAACAGATGGAGGCAGAGCGTTGTGTAATTAAAGATTCCGTAATTGGCGGTGAGGAGGATGGCGATCTGGAATCCGGTGAATACCACAAGCCCGAACCGGCGCGGCCCCGGAGACGCGAAAATCACCGCCGGGAGCAACAGTTCGATCACGAGCGTTGCCGCAGTTTCAAATTGATGCCACGCGGCGGAGAAGTCGTGGGCGTACCATCCCAGGATCGTGGGGATGGGCGCGGTTTCGTAATAGCGGCGCATGGCGTCCAGTGTCGCCCATGTGTCCGGGCCCCAGAACAATTTCGCGAGGCCGGATTCGAAATAGAGACGGTAGAGCAGCCACAAAAACAGCCACGCAACAACCTTGTCGGCGCCGCGGCCCCATTTTCGAAATAACACGCCGCTGGAGGGCAGAAAAAAGCAGAGTACGGTCGTTTCGAGAATCAAGGAATCCCACTGGAATTGATACAACATCTGTCCCACCGACACGTAACTGAGATACAGGATGAACATCGACATGAAACACCATCGGCTTAAAATCCCCAGAACCGTCAGCACGCCCAACCCAACACCGACCCAGGCAAGACCAACCAGCAGCGCGTCGCCGGTTGACCATAAAAAAAGACTGGGACACGCAAGGATTCGATCCCAGGCGCCCAAGTCCGGATTCGATGTGAATCGCTGAACGTATTCCCGGACCGGCAGAAGGCCCCTCGATCCCAGTGTCCGGCTCACCTGTTCGGCCAGGGACCAGAAATTAAAAACGTGAACGAGTCCGATGCACCGGATGAACCAGCGAGTCACCACAACCCGGTTGCCCGGGTCGCATGGCGGCGGAATCAGCGGATCAGACATCGGCCTGAACTCCACACCGCCATCACTCCCGACGGCGGTCCGGGATGGTCGAACGAACCGTCCGTCCGAACGCGGCGGGGGTCGATCACCACGACATCAGCGGGGCCGCCCGGCCGCAGAATCCCGACAGGGAGACCGAAGACGCGGGCGGTCTGGCCGGACATTTTGGCGACGGCGGATTTAATGGGCCAAGTTTTTTTCTGAATCACGAATCGTTCGATCACGCGAATCATGGTCTGCGTCGCCCGTGGATGGGGAAACGGCGGCGCGAGGGCGTCGGTTCCGACGACGCAGAGGGGGTGACTCATCACGGCGTCGACAATGCTCTGGGACTGGGCCCAGATCTGCATCCCAACTCCCGTGCCGGCCCCGGCCAGGATGCGGAGGGCTGACTCGACCGGCGGGACTTTCAGTTCCATGGAAATTTCGGCCAGGGACAATCCATTCCATCGCCGCATGGCGCCGGGCAGGCCGTAGGGTTTGATGCCGCCGGGTCCGGCGAGCAGGAATAGATTTTCCCAGTCCGCCGAATGGCGGAGAATGGCCCGGGCCGCCATTTTGAAAAAGGCGCGATTCCTTCTCAGTCTCGACAGAAACGCCGCGCTGCCCGCCGCAACCAACGCTGGAGGGACGATCGCCAACAGCAGTGTCGCGCCGACGGCGTAGGGATAGGCGTCAAAGGAAACGGGCATCCGTCGGGCGGCCGATTCGATTTTTCGGATGACACGCTCAAATTTGGGGACATTCCTCAGGCCGCAGATTTTCAAATGAGAAATATGGAGGGGGACCCGCGCCGACCGGGCAAGTCCGATCGCCCAGTTGAGCGCCGCGAGTATCTGGTCGCCTTCGCTGGGCAAATGGACCGCGAAGAGTTTCCCATGCCGTCGGACCACATCGAGCAAAGCCTTTAATTCACCGATGGAAGCGTATACGGCCGGGACGTAAGGGCCGTAACTGAAGCCGACCGATCCCGCATCGAGGGATTCCGCCAGGATCTGTTTCATCTGTTTGAGATCATCCCCGCGTGCCGGCCGGGCCGAATCGCCGATGACGGACATCCGAATCGCTCCGAGTCCCGTGAGGAAATAGGGCCGGGCGGGAGTTTCGATTTTCCGATAAAGATCGATCAGCCGGCTCAGCGGCCCGCCGCGGAATCGGCCGGCGGGGCCGAAAATGGTGACGAACTTGTCGATCCATGGCGGAAACCGGCGCGCCGGCACAGGCGCGGCGGAGAGTCCACAGTTGCCGACGATTTCGGACGTGATGCCCTGACACGTTTTGGAGGAGTTTCCGGAAAGAAGCGAGACGTCGGAATGGGAGTGGGCGTCAACGAATCCGGGACAGACCCAGCGGCCACGGGCATCATACACCCGGACGCCCGGGTCCGGCCGGCCAAACTGCCGGCCCATAACGGCGATCACGCCATTTTTTATCCAGACATCAACCATCTCCGAATCCGCGCCCGATCCGTCGAAGACCCGGCCGCCGCGGATGAGCCACTCCGTTGTCGCCATCCTACGCTGTCTCCCGGGCCGTCAGGAGCCGATTCACGATCATGCTGTACAGTACATGCGCCAGAATCACCACATAGAACACGCTCTCCAACCCCCATCGTTGGGCCAGCATCCCGCTGGCCGCGGTCGACAGAATGATTCCCGCGCAGGTCACGACA
>CAZHRJ010000150.1:0-7008 GCA_964534765.1 uncultured bacterium | reverse complement strand
ATGCCGTCGTACGCCCCCGTCACGCCGACGTTTTTGATCGTGAGGCCGGTCTGCGTGTCGGCGTAGATGCCATAGAGGTCGGCGACCGAACTCGCCCCCGCCGGATCAATCACCGTCGCCCCCGAGTCCTTGCCGATCAGCGCCAGATTGTCCGTATCCAGATTCACGGCGGCGGTTTCCGTCGCCGAAATCATTTCCCACGTGTCGGAGCCGAACGTGCCGGCGTCGAGATAAATCGTGTCGCCGGCGTGGACTTTTTGCATCACTTTTGCCAAAGACCGGAACGGTCTCGTCGGCGCGCCGTTGCCGCCGGTGTCCGATCCGCCTGCGTAGGAGAACGAGTCGGATGCGGACGCCCACGTGTCGTTCACGTACCAGATCGGGCCGCGGTAGACGATGATCGAGTCCGACGGCTGGCTGTCGCTGAAGAAGGATTCGTTTTCAAAAGGCGGCGCCGTATCGAACGACGTGACGCGGTAGTAGTGAAGCGTATCCGTCGCGGCCGACGTGTCCTGGAACCGGATGGCCGACGATCCGACCTGGCCGATCTTGACCCACGATGACGTGTCTTTGACTTTACTCCGGTAGATGCGGTATCCCGACAACCCCACCGCGCCGCCGTTTGCGGGTTCTTCCAGCGCCGTCACCGCGGACCACTCGATGATGATGCTGGTTTCGTTGGCCGCGTCCGCAAACCCCACTGTGTCCGGGGCTTTGGGGGCGGTCGTGTCGGCGCCCGCCGTCGTGTCGACTGTGGCGAAGCGGTACGGCACAAACGCCGACGCCGTGTCGCTGATCTTCGCCTTGACCGTCACCGAATCGGCAGATCCGAACCAGTTTCGGGTGAGGGTCTGAGCCAGACCGGCGAGGTTGTAGACGTGGTTGACGGTGTTGCCGGTGAGGTTATTTTTGGTGATGAGATTTCCGGCGGACGATCCTTCAATTCGGACGCCGGTGTCATTGCCTGTGATATCGTTTTGCACAACGGCGTTCGAGTCGGAATTGTAGACTTTGAAGCCCGCTTGGGCATTTGAATATACGGCGTTGCCTCTGAAAAAATTGTTGTTGGACGTATCCGCGATCTGAACCCCGATTTGGAGATTGGATTTGACCGTATTGCTGTCCACAATATTGCCGTTTGCGCCGGACAGGACAATGCCGTTACTGGTGTCCGAGCCGGCGACATTCCCACGGATGGTGTTGCCGCGGCTGTTCAACAGTTTGATCCCGTCGCCGTTGGAATTGGCCGTGTTGTTGTTCACCAAGTTCGTGTCCGACCCGTCCAGATGGATGCCCACCAGCGGGTTGGACCGCGCCGTATTGCCCGTCACAGTGTCATACGGACTGTTCAAAAGCCGAATCCCGTATTGCGTGTTCGTTTCGGTCGTGTTATTCCTCACGGTATTGAACTTGGACATGTCCGCCAGCAGAATCCCGACTTGCAGGTTGGAGAAACAGGTGTTGGTTTCCAAGGTATTGTTGTTGGCGCCCGACAGCACGATGCCGTTGTACGTGTCCGACTTGGCCGTGTTCGACGTCACCGTGTTCCCGTGGCTGGCCATGAGTTTGATCCCGTCGTTGTTTGAGTTGGCCGCGTTGCTGTCCACCGTGTTCGTGTCCGACCCGTCCGACAGGTAAATCCCGATGTTCGCGTTCAGCGTCACCGTGTTGTTCTTCACCACGTTGCTCGTCGACGTGTCGGCCAGCCAGATGCCGTACTGCGTGTTCCATCGCGACGTGTTGCCCGTCAGCGTGTCGTAGGAACTGTTCAGAACCTTGATCCCCACCTGCGTGTTCGTGTCGGTCGTGTTGTTCCGCACGGTGTTGAACTTGGACGTGTCGGCCAGCTGAATCCCGATTTGCAGGTTGGAGAAACAGGTGTTGGTCTCCAAGGTGTTGCTGTTCGCGGCCGACAGCACGATCCCGTTGTACGAATCCGACTTGGCCGTGTTGGAACTCACCGTGTTGTTGTTGCTGTTCAGCAGTTTGATCCCGTCGCCGTTGGAATTCGCCGTGTTGCTCGAAATCGTGTTGGTGTCGGCCGCGTTGAGATAAATCCCGACGCTGGTGTTGCCGCGGGTGGAGTTGCTGGACAACTTGTTGTTGTTGGTCCCGGATTCCAGATATACACCGTGCGAAGAGTTGGTGTCGGCCGTATTGCCGGTGATGGTGTGATAGGATCCGCCGTTTAAATCGATCCCGGCAAAGCCGTTCAAATTGACGGTATTGTTACTGGCGGTGTCATAGGAACTGGACGAGAAATTGATTCCGGCGTTGGAGTTGGAATTGGCGATGTTGTCATTCAAGGTATTGTAATTCGACCCGGAGACCAAAATTCCGATCGACAAATTGGAGTTGACGATATTGGCGGAAATCGTGTTGGACTGGGAGCCGGTGAGCAGGACGATGCCATATTCCCCGTTGGAAGAGGCGCTGTCACCCGAGATTGTCGCCGAGTCGACGTTGTCGAATCGGATTCCGTCATAGGCGCCGGTGACCCCCAGATTCTTGATGGTCAGGCTTGTCCGATTGGTCGCGTATATCCCATAAAGTCCGGCCAGCGTGTTCGCCCCCGGCGGATCGATCACCGTCGACGCCGAGTCCTTGCCGATGATCGTGAGGTTGTCGGTGTCGATTTTGATGCCGGAGGTTTCGGTCGAGGAGACGGTCATGTACGAATCGAATATCCCGGCGTCGATGTAGATTGTGTCTCCCGCCTTGGCCTTGTTCAGGGCCTTGATGATCGTCCGAAACGGCGTACTCGCGGAGCCGGCGTTGGTGTCCGACCCGACCGCCGTCGTGAAGGAATCGCCGGCGGTCGAAGTGTCATTGACATACCACTTCGGGCCGGCATACGCGACATACACCGAAATCGCGCCGCTTTCGCGGTAGCTGTGGGTGCGGATGACCACGTCTCCGAACACACCCTGAATGGACACCGACTCCTGCGCGACGCCGTTGACGAAAGTCGCGAATATCGTGTCGGAAAAAGTGCCGCTCGACACCGTGAATGTGCAGGATCCGTTGTACTGGGTGTACGTTGTCCCCGTGTTGTCCCGGGCGCGGACTTCCAGCGTAAACAATGTCGAATCATAGACCGTGGTGTTGCCCGCTTCCTCCGTATACACTCTGAGTTCGAACGAGTCGAGTTTCCGGTCGACGAGATAGTAGGCCGTGCTGTCGCCGAAGGGGTAATAGAGCCGGACGATGTAGGTGTCGGTGGTCGGGATTTTCACCCAGATGTTATAGCCGATCGACCCGCTCCCGATCCGGTCCGCGTCGCTTCTGGCCGGCAGGTTCTGCTGGGTGGCGGACAATTCATCTTCTCCGAAGGAATAAAACTCCCAGCGGTGGCCGACGACGATCTTGAAGGTGCTGTCCGTGTACTGCATGTATTTCTCAAGCGTCCACGTGTCGCCCTGAGCGGTCCGTTTGGTCTTGGTGAACGTGTCAGTCGTCAGGGCCCAGCCGTTGATGTATCCGGAGAGATTGAGGACGTATTGTTTGAAGGCGGCGTAGCGGTCGCCGGCGGCATCGGTGTCGCCGTGTTGTGCTACATAACTATCGTTGAAATCTCGGAACTTGAAGATGTTTCCGTCCGCCGTGTTGACGTCGGTATACTGGGAGCCGTTATATCCGGATGCGGAGTTTTTCCCCCACCATGTGCCGCCGTTGTCGTCGTTGATCTTGTAATTGATTGCCCCAACCGTCCCCGTTTCCGTAATGACGCGTTCGACGGCCCAGTTCCACGTGCCGAGTTGCTGGAACGTGATTCCATACATCGGAATTGAATCGGCTGTCCCGAAATCGCTCTTTTCGTTGCTTCTGTAATAGACGGTGGCACCAGCCGTGGAGAGTTCTCCCAGCAGAAAACACACAAACAAACCGACGGACAGACGGACAGTAAACTTGTGAAACAATGAGTTTTGCCCTATACTGTGTACAGCCATTGCGTGGTTCAATCGAACCTGGGGTGCCGATGGTGCCAGACCGGCAGAATGGGGCCGGGTATTGACATTATTGACATTCGGCTTTCGGCGAAAGGCTCAATATTCATGCTCAAGTTTCGAAAACATTGAGCCTTCCCGAAGGGATCCGTCGTTTAGACGGTGACCTATATACACACATGATGTATGTGATCTGCATCACCGTGGGAAGGCCAAGGCGTAACCATCGCGAGCCGGCTTTGTGGAACTGGGGAAGTCGGAACGGAGCGCGGAATTGATGGGCAAAGGGGGCCGGACACTGATGTAACCAATACATAAGTCAGGAATAACAGAATGTGTCCCACCCCTTAGCCCTACCCCTTGAGTCTATCGGCGGGAGGCCGAAAAGTCAACAAGAAATTTCATCTTTCTCGGGCCGCTCCGGCTATTTCCTGACTTCGCAGTGACCCGACCCCCAATTTTTTAACCGTCTGGTTTCCATGGGGTTAATGTTTTCGAAACTTGTCATTAGGGTGTTGCACGCATAAAATGGGGGCATGTTCGCGAGGAAAATCAAAAACCGGGGGAAAGGTAGAGTCGAGGTGAGGCGCGGTAGCGGGGACGGCGTTGCCGTCCGCCCCGTTTCCTCACCCCGCTCATCGAACCGGACATGCGGGTTTGCCGCATCCGGCTCTCGGACTGATTTCACGCAGGGCATGCGAGACGTTCCTTCTTCAGGTTTATCAGACAGATGACTCCCAGCTTGCCATAGATGACATCACGGCCAAACTGACGAAATCCCTGTCCGGCGATCTTGTGTCTCTTGCGCAGAAATCGACGTATACGATCCTCGACGTAACGATCCGTGCGGATGTAAACCTTCGAGTAGCTTCCGTAACTGAAGTAGTTTGCCCAGCCGGTCAGCAGTCGGTTCACTCTTTGACACAGCTTCGGCCACGGCGTCGGATTGCCACGATAGAGCAACCCCTTCACGCGTTCGCGAAGCCGTTTCTCCGCCTTCCGGCTCGGACACGCACCCAAATAGCGCGCGCCGTTCTTTGGCCAGATCATCGGACCGAACGTGTAGCCCAGGAAGTTGAATCTCTCCCGGCGTCCATCCCTCAGGGACCGGGGTCAGGCATACGTTTATTCGTTTATTCATGGGGCGTGGCGCCGGCCCCTAAGTTATTGAAGATATGGGAGGCAACCAACGGGAAGAGTGATCCGGCGGCTGCCTGAGGGTTGGACACGAGACCAGATTGCGGTTTCATGCGGCGGCCGCCTTGACTTGCCCTGGCGGATTTAGGACAGTATCGGTATGAGTAAGGCAACAGCTTTGAAAATGTCGGAAAAAGAGAATGGCCGGGTTGATCTGGCGGCTGCTCTCGCCGCCCTGGACCGGGCACGGGCGCACATTAAAAAACACGGTTCGCCATTCAAAGGCATGACCGGGGGCCAAATCCTGGCCCGAATCAAGAAAACCCGATACGAAATTTTTGAGGAACGGTTTGCGCCTCGTTCTCGACAGCAATGAGTATGTGTACGCCTTCGGCGCAGAGCGCAAGGCGGACTGTGAGGAACTGCTGAGGAAAGCCGCGGCCGCGGCCGCGGCGGGCCGCGCAAGAGTGTTTCTTCCGCGATTGGTTGTCGCCGAGGTCGGCCGCAACATGCCGGCCGTATTGTTGAAAGAATGCCATCTTTTTTGGAACAGTATCGGGTGCGTGATCGATGAGGACGACGCCGTCCCTTCCGCCCTCATGGCCGCATATCTTAACTGCGGTCTCAAACCCGCCGACGCCCTTATCGGCGCGTACGCCGAATGGGTCGGCGCGGATTTTCTCATCTCCGAAAACCGCGATTTCCTCGCGCTCACAAGTCCTCTCCCGTTCACCGTCATGAAAGCCTCAGCGTTCTTGAAAACGTCCACACTGCCTCCAAAAACATAAATCGTGTCGCCCGAACCGGGATACACCAATTCGCCGCCAGCATGCACGGTGGCCGGCGCGGCCTGGGCGACGGAAAGTGAAAAGTGAAAAGTGGAAAGTGAAAAGTTAAAGGCGGCAAAGGCAGAGAGGAAAAGCAGCAGAGTGGATGAGAGGGCGCTGCGGGGCTTCGTTGCCGGGCGATGTTCGGCGATTGAACTGCGAAGGCCGGAGATAATACGGGAGACTTCCTCGGATTGAGCGATGAGCGCGCGAAATGCCGGTTCATCCATATAGCCGGCGTCGGAGGCGACGTAGAGTTGAGAGCGGACTTCCCCGCAGGACGCCTTGGCAATGGTTAAGAACTGGTGAAATTCAGAGGACGACCCTCGCTCGAATCCTTCCGCAATGTTGGACATAACGGAAACGGCGGCCCGACGAATCTGATCCCGCAACCCGAAGTCTCTCGAAAAATCGGCGCCTTTTGTGATCCGGTAAATGTCGGCCGACAACTCCCGCGCCTTCCGCCACGCAAACAAGTCCTCAAACCTCCTCACCCCGTCACTCATATCTTTTCACTTTGCACTTTTCACTTTGCACTTCTATAGCACCGTCTGGATATCGGGGTCGTTCATGTCGCGGCCGATGTGAATGATTGTATGTCCATTTTTATTTTTGATGGAGATGTCCCACATCTGCATGAGGCCGGCGCCGATGAGCATATTAGAGCCGAGGGCCGGCGATACAAGAAATTCCCCTTCAATCCAGCGGCCTTCGAGTCGGACGTCCAGAACGATCTGGGCGGTGATCGGCAATTTCCCGCCCTTGCGGGCCGTGCCGAACATTTTCCTGTGTTTGAGTTTCAAGACGTTCACACCGCGGGGGAGGCAATCCTCCCGGATGATCGAATAAAACGAACCGCTGTCCACTACGGCGTCGACAGACGCCTTTTTTCCTTCGGCGGTCTTAATCTCCACGCCCCGAATAGGTTTGCTCACGCCGCTCGACTCCCCTCACGCGAAAAGGGGACGGATACCAACATTCTAACATTTGCCGGCCGGCCGGTCATCAGTCGATCTCCTGGATATCCGTGTCGGGGCGTGGCGCCAGCCCCTAAGTTATTGAAGTTATTTCCGGCTGTGGATTCGGGGTTCATGCGA
>CAZHRJ010000149.1:0-7018 GCA_964534765.1 uncultured bacterium | reverse complement strand
CGTGATGTCAGATTTTGAAAACGTCCAGCCGGTGTTTAATGTATTCGCCTTGCCGCTTTTCTCCCTTTGCAGAACATACAGTCCCGGATGGGACGCCGACCTGCCGATCCCGTTGTCAAATGTGACCGAATACGCATGCCGGATCCAGTCAACCGTGCCGTCAGTCGACCCGTCGTCAACCACAATGATCTCATCGGGCCGGTCGGTCTGTCCCAGGACGGCGTTGATGCACTCCGAGATTACCGTTTTCTCGTTGCGCGCTGGGATCACAACTGCCAAGCCGAGCCGGCCGGCGGCGGCCGGTTCCCCGGACAGGACATGTTCCCGTGCCGGGCCTTTCAGTCGCGCCGCGGAAGTTTGCACGACGAGGACGAAAAGGAGCGAGTCATAAGCGATATAGATGATCCCGATGGACCATGACAGGATCCCCTCAAACAAGAACGCCGCAAAGAGGACCGCCATGAGCAGGCCGAGCAGGGACCCGAGCAAGACAGGATAGACGCGGATTTTCCGTTTTTGCATCTGTATTTATGGATAAGGGCCACGCCGGCCGAAATCCCTGATAACGTCCTCGACCGTCCACCTGCTATGACCAACCCAGCGCAGAGCCAAAAGGGTTGCGATGAGATAGATCGTGTTGGTCGCCGCAATGTCGTGTTTGAGTTTCATCATCAGGCCGATATCCAGCGAAATGACCAGAAACGCAGAGAAAATGAGGGTGCGGCGAAGCTGGATGCCCAGCAGGAGCAGGATCCCGATCAGCAGTTCAACATAAGGCAGAACAAACGTGTAGGGGTAAACGGCCCAGACCGGCAGGATGGTCTGCGTCGTCATCCACGTTGTGGTCTGTTTCGCCCAGATGCCGAGGTTCCGGAACGCGGCCATGCCGCTTTCATGGTCATACATCTTGCCCCAGAACTGCAGGACCCAGAACTGCGCGAAAAACATACGCATGATGAAAAATGCGGCCGCTTTGTATTCTTCATCCGATTTACTGTCCATCATCCTGTATATCTTTCAGGCATTTGATTTGGTACTATAGCCCCGGATTTCTACGTAACCCGCCCATTTTTTGAATCAGGAAAAAGAAAACCTCGTTTTTCTCTCTGGAAAACCTGATAAAATCAGGTTGCAGTAAAAACCAGAAATTTCACCCAATGGGTGAAACAGAGGTGATTGGTATGGTATTTCCAAACCTGGTCAAATTTCAAGTCAAAGAAACGGATCAATCCATTACCCCCTTCGCGGGATTGGCTCTGATCGGCCGGCTCGCCAAACAATTGAGATTACTCGACCGGATCAACCAAACTCTGCCTTTCAAGGAACGCGAACGAGGATTTCATCCAAGCGAAGTGGTCATGAGCATCGCCAACGTGTTTCTGGCAGGCGGCACCTGCATCAACGATGTCCACGCCTTCGATTCCACCGCGCCTTATGGAGATCGCAAATTGTTTTGGCGGACACGGCTGCGCCGCATCCGGTTGGTCAGGAAAACGAGATGGTATCCGGTTGAGGAATCGTAAAAAAAATCCGTCGGAGCCTCCCTTCATAGCGCATCCCTCGGACACTGGTCATTTGGAAGATTTCCGGCCAAATCCAATGCCGTGTGCAATTTCACGGCGCCTTTGCCGTGATGGAATCGCGCCCACGGGGACAGTTCCAGGCACAGCGAGATGGTCGTCGAATCGAAAGCTTCCAGAATGCCGTGAAATCGAAACCGATGTTTGGGCGCGGCGCGCCGGACCTTGGGCAACAGCCGATAAAACACATCCCGAAAAATCTCCGGATCGCGCCGGTCATTGGCATCGGCCAGAGTCGACCGTCGAATATCAGGGTCGATGCCAAGATGATAAAAAGACTGTCGGGCGCTTCGCATTCCGGCTTCAATAGGACGCAACGAATGGTGACCGGTCAACTGCCCGAAAAGCAGCGCGACGAATTGGCTCCACGTCCGCAATTTTCGGACGCGGTAGTCTCCTTGATGGGCGTTTACGGCTTTTTGAAATTCAAGTCTCGGAATCCATTGTAGAAGCTGTGAGAAGATGCTACGGGTATAAGCCATGAGCCTGATCTCCTTTTTCCCTCTGGGATTTGGTTTCTCAACAAAACCCTTTTACCAGATGGACGGGGATTAGGCTTTTCTTATGGTCTTAAACCGGACAGCAGTGGAGCACGACCCTTCCAACAAGAGCGTTCCGCCGGACGGCCTCGGCCGCGCCTACGAGTATCTGATCAAACAGTTCGCCGATGACGCCGGCGCCAAGGCCGGAGAGTTCTTCACGCCGCCCGAGGTTGTCGACGCGCTTGTTCGCATGCTCGAACCGCAATCGGGCGACATCATCTACGATCCGACGTGCGGCTCCGGCGGCATGCTCGTTCACTCGGCGGACTACCTCCGGGAGCAGAAGCTTCATCCCACGGCGGCACGGTACTTCGGCCAGGAGATGAACTGGGGGAACGCCGCCATCGGCAAGATCAATTCGGTCATGCACGGTCTGGAGGCCGAGATCAAAGCCGGATCAGAACCGGTATCTACTTTGACAACAGAAGTAGAGGTTGCAAAGCCTATTTTGAAAATTCGCCAGCGTAGAAACGGCTTACCGCAAAATCCCATAACCTACCTCAAAAGGAAGTAGTCCGTAGTCGGCGTTCAGTACATTCACCCATCCTGTAAAAGATGGTATGAAAAATTTACGCAATGAGTGACATGAAACCATCGACACCGGCCGTTCGTATATTGAATACGGGGGAAAGCGGCGTCGCGCAGGACCCGGCGCTCATGGAGCGCGTCGCGCGGCATAAGGACAGGGCCGCGTTTTCGGAACTCTACGACCGGCACGCGCCGGTCGTGTTCTCGATAGCCCGCTCGCTTTTAAAAAATGGGGAGGACGCCCGCGATGTGCTTCAGGACGTGTTCGCGCATATCTGGCAAAATGCCGGCCAATACGACGCTTCGCGCGGCGGCGTTCGCGCGTGGCTGTGCTGGCTCGCGCGCGTGCGCGCTGTGGACCGGTTGAGAAGCCACGCCCGGAGGCTGGCGCACGAAATGCCCCCCGACGCTTCGGCCGACAAGCGGCACGATTCAACGGAAGCGTTGGCCGGTTCCGATCCAACGCCCTTGGAACAGGCGGCGGCCAAAGAGGCGCGCGCCCGCGTGAGCGATGCGCTCCATGCGCTTTCCGCGGAACAGCGCCATGTCGTGGACCTCGCCTACTATCACGGCCTGTCGCAATCCGAAATCGCGGCGCGGACGAACACGCCGCTCGGAACGATCAAGACCCGCATGCGCCTTGCTCTCCTCAAACTCCACGACCTCCTCTCCATATATATAAAGGAGACGCCATGACCAACAGGATGGCTCACGAGAATTACGAAGAGCTTCTGGCCGCCTACGCGCTGGGTGTGCTCGATGGAGGTGACTTGCGGGACCTGGAGGCGCATCTGGCGGGGGGGTGCGGCCAGTGTGGAGAGATGCTTCCCAGGATGATGGAAACGGCGTCGGACCTGTCGCGAACGCTGCGGTCGACGGAGCCGCCGCCGGAACTGAAATCCCGCCTGTTCGCCGGACTCGGGATTGGCCGGGCACGCCGCCCGCGAGCACCCTATTGGGCGTATCTTGCGGCGGCGTCCGTGCTTGTGTCCATCGGCATTTGGGCGTGGCGTGCGCAGGAAACCGCGCCGGTGGCGCAGATCGCGCTGGCCGGAGGCGAAGTTCTCGTCAACGGCCGGACCGCCGGGGCGGGGCAGGCTGTCCGGCCGGCGCAATCGGTCTCCACAGGAGATCAATCCGAAGCGATCGCGCGTCTTGCCGGCGGCGCGGCGGACATTTACCTCATGGGCCGCGCGCGAGCTGTTATGCCCAAATCCGCGGCTCCACAAGACCGCGTCCTGCGTCTTTCCGAAGGCCGCCTCCTGAGCTTTGTCCGGCCCGGTGAGCCGTTCTCCGTCGAAACCCCGCAGGGCCGGATCGCCGCCCTCGGCACGACCTTTTTCGTGGAAATAGATTCGGCGGATCAAACGTACGTCTGCATCTGCAGCGGCCGCATCCTCGTTTCATCCGGCGGCAAGGAACAGGCGATGGAGGCAACCCACCACGCCGCCATGGAAATTGTTGACCGGGCAGGCCGGCGCGAATTCGTTCCGGCCATCATGCGCGACCACACCGACTCCGACATCGCCGTCCTCCAAAGCCTCCAAAAAAAATCGACCGGCCCATGAATCCGGCCCGGCGCGGCGGACGTATATATGGAGTGGACAGGAGAACGAAATCGACACGGGTTAATCCCAGGATGGTGGTGGTGGCGATGAGTATGGCGCTGTTTGAGCAGATTCCCGCAGCCGCAAGATCGGATCATCCACGGGTCAGCGCCTCCGGCGCCCCAAGTGCAGGCGTCCCCGACGCTTGCCGGGAACTTGGCCGTGTGTCATGGGCGCGGGGGTTCGGACGCGGCGCGGACCGCGCGCGTTTGGAAAACAAACCTATTCTGATTTTGTTTCAGGAAGTGCCGGGGTGCGCTACCTGCGTTGGCTACGGTCAGCGGGTCTTGAGCCATCCGTTGGTAGTCGAAGCGATCGAGTCGCTGTTTGTGCCGGTGGCGATCTATAATAACGGAGGGGGCGCGGACGCCGCAACGCTTCAAAAATTCGGCGAGCCGGCATGGAACAATCCGGTTGTGCGAATCGTGACCGTCGAAGGCGTGGACCTCGCGCCGAGGCTGGCCGATGATTTTTCAGCCGGCGGCCTTTTGTCGGCCATGTCTTCCGCTCTGCGCAAACTCAACCGGCCCATCCCGCCGTATCTCCAACTTCTCGCCGATGAGTACGGAGCGGACAAGATCGAGCGCGGGACATTTGCGATGGCGTGTTTTTGGGCCGGCGAGGGCCGGCTGGGGGCTCTGCCCGGCGTCATATCGACTCGGCCCGGATTTTCCGGCGGGCATGAGGTCGTCGAGGTAGCGTTCAACCCCAAGACGCTTCCCTACGACAAATTGGTCCATGCCGCAAAATCGCAGGGATGCGCCCTGCGCGTCTTCGCCGAAAACGACAGCCAGCGCAACATCGCTTCCGTGATCGTCGGTCGTGCCGCGGTCTCTTCGGCAGGGGCGGTCAGGCCCGACGGCGAGCCCAAGTATTATCTCTCGCATACGCCCCTGAAATTTGTTCCCCTGTCGGCCACGCAGGCCTCGCGCGTCAACGCGGCGATCGGGGCGGGAATCAACCCGGAAAAGTTTTTGTCGCCCCGGCAGGTCGACCTCTGGGCCGCCGTTCGGCGGTATCCGAACGCCGGGTGGAAAAATATGATTGGCGCGCCGGACATGACACGCGCCTGGGACGATGTTATGCAAATCGCGGCGTGGGCGTTGACGGAGAAGGAAAAGCGGGTAAGCATATTGCGATGAAGCCATTTGTTGGAATTCTGGCCATGATTTTCATTGCCGTCCCGGCGGCGCCATCGGAGGGATTGGACATGAAAAATTTCAAAAAGCCCGGCAACACGGAACTCCGCAAGACCCTCACGCCCCTCCAATACGAAGTCACGCAGGAGGATGGGACCGAGCGGCCGTTTTCGAACGAATACTGGAACGAGAAACGCGACGGAATTTACGTCGACGTCGTTTCGGGCGAACCGCTGTTTTCCTCAAAAGACAAGTACGACTCGAAAACCGGCTGGCCGAGTTTCACCCGGCCGCTGGTCAAGGAAAACATAGTGGAGAAACAAGACCGCAAATTGTTCTTCTCCCGCACCGAAGTGCGAAGCCGGCACGCCAACAGCCACTTGGGACATGTCTTCGACGACGGTCCCGCGCCCACCGGCCTGCGATACTGCATGAACTCCGCGTCGATGCGGTTTATCCCGAAGGAGAATCTGGCCAAAGAAGGCTTCGCCGGGATGGGAAGAGTGGGAAGAGTGGGAAGAGGGACGGAGGTCTCCAGATTGCCGGATTCAAAAGCATCGTTCATATGCCCTGAGAACAGCGGTGGCTGTCATTTTGAATGCTTTGGCAATCTGAGACGGTGGATAACCTTCCTTATACAGTTGCCCCATGAGTTGACTCCGGATTCTTGAGACCGTCCGTTTTTGGGACGGTACCGCTATCTCCGATAAACTCAGACCCTGCGGCCTCAAGAGCGATTCTATTCTCACGCCCAAGGCATCCCTATCCCGCCGGTTCTCTCGAAACCACTGTTTTTGCGTCCGGCTCCGCCGGTTTACTTCCTTAATTTCCTGTTCTGTACCAATGATCTGACCGGAGATGGGGAGTTGTTTCAAATCCGCAGGATCACCGGCCATGAGTTCTTCATAGGAGCGGCTTCCGGCACGTCCCTCAAACCCGGGCACGCGAACAAGCGGAAGGGCGTTCGAGGCGCCCCTGTCGTGTCTGTAAAATGCGTCGGATGACCACAGGTATCGATGGACAGATTTTGCGATCCCGGCCATAACGGGATTTTCGTGGATATAACGCAGCAGAACCGCCAGATAGACGTCATCCAGAACAATGAAAGACTTGAATCGGCCTTGGAATACATAACCTGTCTTTCCGTGTCGCTCGTTGAAATAGTTGGCGTAGGCCATATTGATCTGCCGGAAGATCGTTCCCAGCGAAGTCGACTGCCGAAAGACGAGCAGATGGATATGGTTCGCCATAAGGCAATAGGCGCCCAGGAAGGCCCTGTTACGCCTGAACCCCTCGCCCAACATTTTCAGGTACACCCGGCGATCGGCCTCCGAATAAAAAAGCGGTTCCCGTCTTTGTCCTCGACTGATCGCGTGGTACCAATGATCCGCAATATCAATCCTCGCCATCCGCGGCATGAGTCCATTCACTCAAACCAACCCCCACATTGTCAATTGGCAATCTAGCACCCTCCGTCCCCCCTACCCCCCTACCCTGCCTGAAAAAACGTCTCGGGATCACGCGCCGTCTGCGCTTCCACGATCTGCGCCACACGTTCGGATCGTATCTCGCCATGAACGGCGTGGACATTGACGAGCGCATGGCGCTGATGGGGCACAAGA
>CAZHRJ010000148.1:0-7057 GCA_964534765.1 uncultured bacterium | reverse complement strand
CGGCGCGGTCGTGTCGGCGCCGGCGGCGGTGTCGACCTGCCCCAGCCGGAACGGCTGCCAGATCACGGAATCGCCGTTCGAATCCTGAAAGATCAACTTCTTGATGCGGACCGTGTCGGTCGAGTTCCACCAGTTGCGGGTGAAAGTGAATTTGCTGGCCGCCGAAGTCGATCCGATATAAACCCCGCTGTCGGGAGTGGCGGGCGTCGGTATGATGTTGTTTTTCTGGAAGGTGTCCGAGGTCGACGCGCCGATGATGTAGATTTGATACAGGGGGTTGTCTCGGATTTCATTCTGGGCCACCAGGTTGCCGGAACTCGCGTTGAGGTAGATGCCGTAGGCCAGATTCGAGAGGATCGCGTTGTTCAAGACCCTGTTGTTGTCCATGCCGGCCTGAAACTCGATGCCGGCGGACGCGTTTGACCGCACGACGTTGCCTGAAAGGAAGTTGTTAGACGACGACACGGTGATGCCGTTTCCGGCCGCGTTTGAATCGGATGTGTTGCCGCTGACGGTGTTGTTGCCGGCGAGGAGTGCGATACCGGTGTTCGTGTTGAAATTCGTCGTGTTCCCGTCGATCGTGTTGCTGATCGATGTCGTTCGAACGCGGATGCCGTCGCCCGAATTCGAATTGGCCGTGTTGTTGCGGATGTCGTTAGTGTCGGAACTCGCCTCGACGAGCAGTCCGTACGTGCCGTTGGAATTAAACGTGTTGTATCGGACCGAGTTATTTGAGCTGGTTGAGAGCGAAATGCCGTAACCCGTATTTGAATTGGCGGTATTGCTGTCGAACGTGTTGTTTCTGCCGGTGGTGGCCAGCATCCCGTAGGACGAATTAGAATTGGCTGTGTTTCTCAGGATCGTGTTGCCGTAACTGGCGTCCGGCCAGATGCCGCGGTTGTTTGAATTGGCGATGGACGAGCTGATTGTGTTGGTGTCCGAGCCGTTAATGAGATAAATACCGTAGTTGCCGTTGGCGCAGACGCTGTCCGACGTGATCGTGGATAGATCGACATTGTCAAACCGGATGCCGTCATAGGCGCCGGTCACACCTATATTTTTGACGAGCAGGCCCGTGCGGCCCGTCGCGTAAATGCCATACAACCCCGCCGTGCCGCTCGACCCCGGAGGATCGATCACGGTCGCGCCGGAGTCCTTGCCAATGAGACTGATCGCGTCCGTTTCGATCACGACGGTTTCGGCGTATAGGCCGCCGTCAATGTAGATCGTGTCGCCGGACTTGACGCGCGAGAGGGCCTTGGTGATGGTCCGGTAGGGGTTCTGGGAATTACCGACTCCGGAGGACGTGTCCGACCCACCGGCGCTCGTGAAGGAATCGATGGCGCTGGACCAGGTATCGTTCACGTACCAGTTCGGGCCGGCATAGACGGTGTCGACGACGCTGGCCCTGGTGTCGGAGAAAAAGGACTCGTTGAGAAATGCGGCCGTGTCCCGGGAGGTCAGGCGGTAGGAATAAATGTTGCCGCTGGCGGCGGTGGTGTCGGTCCAGTTGGTTTCCGAGGAATTCGTCGTCCGGACAAGATTGGCCGGATTGGCCCAGTGGACGGTGTCGGTCGTGTTGGTCAGCCGGTAGATTTTGACGCCGTTGAAGGCGACCAGGCCGCCGTTGGTTTCCTCGTTGAGAGAGGGGTAAATCCACGCGAGGGTGATCTTTCCGGCGACGCTCGTGTCGAGCGTGATCCCGCTGGGAGGCGCGGGCGCGGTGGTGTCGGCGCCGGGGGCCGAATCGACCTCGGCGAGCCGATAGGGGCTGTAGACGATGACGTCATCCGCGGAGAGGCGCGCGATGCGCTTGCTGATGACCGACTCGTCGTTGGTTCCCCACCAGTTGCGGGTGGCCCGATAGTAGGGACTGCTGGCAGCCGAGTTGAGATAGATGCAACTGTCGGGATTGGTGGACGAGGGTTTGATGATGTTTTTGTTGAACGTGTCCGAGTGAGAAACGCCGGTAATGTAAATCTGGTAGCCGGTGTTGGAATCGAAAGAGTTGTGGTCGAGCACGGAGTGGGCGTCGCCGTCGAGTTTGATGCCGGATCCGGTCAGGTCGTAAATGTTGTTGGCCGCGGAGTGGAGCGTGACGCGGTTGTAGTTGCTGTTTTGAATCCAGACGCCGTTGAAATAGTTTTGGTCGGTGATGTTACCGATAAGAAGGTTGCGGTCGGCTCCGTTGAAGACCGCGATGCCGCTTGAGTTTTCGCCGCTGGAGAAGTTTCCGCTGGCGATGCTGTTTCGGATTGTGTTGTCGGAACTGGCGTTCAGGTAAATGCCGTATCGCGAGTTGTTGTTGGTGATATTGCCGGAGAGGGTGTTCGAATCGCTGCCGGAGAGAAGCTGAATGCCGCCGCCTTGCAGGCCCGTCTGGCCGTTGCCGGACAGGCTGTCGCCGCTGATCGTCGACAGGTCGACGTTGACGAATACGATGCCGTCGTGGGCGTTGTTCACGCAGAGGTTTTTGATGATCAGCCCGATCTGCGAGTCCGCGTAGATGCCGTATCGCAGGGTCAGGGTCGAGTTCGGGGAGATGATGGTCGAATTGGAATCCTTGCCAATGATCGTGATGTAGTCGGTGTCGATTTTGATCGCGGCGGTTTCGGTCGGCGTCACGCCCACGGTCGTGTCGTTGTAGGTCCCGGCGTCGATCCAGATCGTGTCGTGGGATTTGGCCTTGGCCAGCGCCCGGAGCGCCGACCGGAAAGGTTTTTGGGCCGACCCGTCGGCGGAACCGGTGTCCGCGCCGGACGCGGATGTGAACGAGTCGGCGCCGGTATAGGCGTCGTTGACGTACCAGTTTGGCCCGGCGTAGAGCGCGGGCGCGGTGTCGAGAGGCTGGGAATCGGAGAAGAACGACTCGTTTTCGAGGGTTGCCGCGTCAAAAGCCGTCACGCGGTAATAGTAGCCGGTGGCGGTGGCAAGCGTCGTATCGGTAAACTGAATCACGCCCGACCCCACTTGCCCGGCCTTGATCCACACCGACGTGTCTTTGATCTTGCTCCGATAGATCCTGTATCCCCCCAGCCCAACCGCTCCCCCGTTTGATTCTTCGCTGCCCGTCACGGCGCTCCATTCGATCTTGATCTGGCCGCCGCCGGTGTCCAGTACCGCCACCGTGTCCGGCGATTTCGGCGCGGTTGTGTCGGCGCCGGCGGCGGTATCGGCCGGGCCGAGCCGGAACGGATGCCATGCGATGACAGTGTCGCCGCTGAACTTGGCCTTGATCGCGACCGAGTCGGCCGTGCCCCACCAGTTGCGGGTGAAGGTGAATTTGGCGCCCGTCCCGATGTTGTTGACGCCGGTACCGGCCGCCGCAAAAATGTTGTTTTTATCGAACGTGTCGGTTGTGGCGGTTCCCTCAAGGTAGATATGCCAGGAGGAACTTCCCCGGAATTCATTTTGAGTGAACTGGTTGTTCGACCCGGACGACAGATAGACCCCGTAGGATCCGCCGGAGACGAGGTTGCCCTTGAACGCGTTGAGAAAACTCCCGTCGATGTAGAAACCGATGGTGGAGTTTGCCGTCAGCGTATTGTTGATGAACGCGTTGTTGTTCGCGCTTGAAATCAAATAGACCGCGTATCCATTCGAAGACAGAGTGTTGTTCGAAATCGTATTGTTCGCCGAAAAATTGAGATAGACGCCGTTTGAGCCGTTGTCGTTCGAGATGCTGTTGGTGACGGTGTTGCCGTTGGAACTCGACAAAAGCGAGATCCCGTAGGCCGAATTCGAGTTCGTGATATTGTTTTTGACGCTGTTCGAGTCCGACCCCACCCGGAGGTAAATGGCCTCGTAACAGGAAGTCACGCTGTCGCCTTCGATGGTGGAGGCGTCCACATTGTAGAAATGAATGCCGTCGAACGCGCCGGTCACGCCGAGGTTTTTGATGCGAAGGCCCGACTGAGTGTCGGCGTAGACGCCGGACAGGCCGCTCTGGCCGTTTGGGCCTGGCGGATCGATCACGGTCGCGTTCGAGTCCACGCCGATGAGCGTGATGGAGTCCTTGTCGATGTTGACGCCGGCGGTCTCGGTGTTCAGGCCGTTGATGTGGACGTACGAGTCGAACGTGCCGGCGTCGATGAATAGGGTGTCGCCCATGTTCGCCCGCGACATCGCCATCGGGAGACTGCGGAACGGGCGCGGGGCTGAGCCATTGCCGTAGGACGTGTCGGACCCGCCCGCGGAGGTGAAGGAGTCAGCGGTGGTGTGGGAGTCGTTCACGTACCAGTTCGGGCCGAAATACGGCACGGCGGTGATGGTGTCGGCGAAGAAACTTTCGTTGACGAACCCGGCGGCGTCCCGCGATGCGATGCGGTAGTAGTAGGTGTTTCCCGCGGACACCCCGGTGTCGATCCAGGAGGTGTCGGCCGACCCGGCCGTCCATACGAGGGTGTTGGCCCAGTGAGTGGTGTCGGCCGTGTTGGCCAGGCGGTAGACGCGAGCCCCGATGTATCCCACCGCCCCGCCGCTCGTCTCTTCGTTTAACGCCGGCAGAGTCCACCGAATGGTGACTTGGCCGCTCACGTTCGCGTTGGCGACGTGGAACGTCCCCGGCGCTGCGGGCGCGGTCGAGTCGCCGTTCGATGTCGTGTCGACTTCGCCGAGCCGGTAGGGTATGAACGTCACGGAGTCGGAGTTATTCTTCTGAAAAATCCGGTTTTTAATTTTGAGTTCGTCGGTCGTGTTCCACCAGTTGCGCGTGATCGTGAATTTGTTGGTGGCCGCCGCCGATGCCTGATAAAAGCCGCTTTCGGGATAGGCCTGCGATGGATAGATGTTGTTTTTGATGAACGTGTCGGACGATGAGACGCCGTCGATGTAGATCTGCCATTTGGCGTTGGAGTCGAAGGTATTCTGATAGACCATGTTGCCGCTGGAACCGGAGAAGTAGAGGCCAAGGTCGTTGCTGTTTTTGAAGATGTTGTGGGCGATCACGTGTCCGGAGCCGCTCAGGGCGAACAGGTTGTATCCGCTGTTGGCCGTGCCGACGACCTGGGAGTTTTGGATCTGATTGAAGCGGATGATGGTGTTGGCGGCGTTGTTGAGATAGATGCTGCGGGCGCATCGCTGGATGACGTTGCTTTCGATGACGTTGTTCGTGGCGGTGTTGTCGATGTAGACGCCGACGTCGTTTAAGCCGTTGTGGTCTTCGACGGTGTTGTTGGTGATTTTGTTGTCGGCGCTGGAGCTGTTGAGGATGTAGATGCCGTATCTGCCGTTTCTGGCGATGTAGCAGGAGTCAATCCTGTTACGGCTGCCGTCCTGAATCACGATGCCGTCCGCGACGCCGTCAGACACCACGCACGTCTTAAACAGGTTATCGCTCGCCGTGCTCGTCAGATAGGCGGCGTACTGGCCCGACCCCGAACACGTCACGTTTTCGATGGTTGCCGAATCGGCGCCGTTGAACTTGATGCCGGTGTAGCCCTTCACCACCCGCACATTCTTGATCAGGACATACTGGATGTTCGAGCCGATCGTGATTGTGTGGTTGTTTGTCTGGCCGGTTTCGCCGCCATCGATCACCGTGGACAGGCTGTCGACGCCGATGAGGGACACGCTGCCGCTGTCGATCGAAAAGGTTTCTGAGAAGGTCCCGGAATCCACGTAGATCGTGTCGCCCAACGACAACGAGTCCGCGTCGAATGCTTCCCCCAACGTCCGAAACGGCGCGGCCGCCGTGCCGGGCTGCGTGTCATATCCGTGCGCGGTCGTAAACGAGTCGCCTGCCGTGTTCAGATCATTGACGTACCAGACGGCGCCGTCCGCGGAGGGCGGAGCCAGCAGGCAGAGAGACAATACCGCCATGAAGGTGGTGGTGAAGGTGGTGAAGGTGGTGCCAGCCCCTCGGAAGGTGGCGGAAGGTGGTGCCAGCCCCCGGAAGGTGGTGCCAGCCCCTAAGTTATTGAAGTTATGGATGGCGGGCGAGGAGGAAAGTTTCATCGCGGAGATTCAAGGTCAACGTTAGCGGCAAGTTGAATAACAGCGGAGACGGTTCTTTCCAGTTTGGCGGCAATCTCCGTTGAAGAAATACCCTCACGGCGGGCGAGCACGCAGAAAAGAGCGCGGGCTTTTGTGACCTTCCGGGTCCGGCCCTGGCCCATCACCGCAGCACGCCCCACACCGCAGCGAAATTCGACTTCGCGCCATATCTGCTCGAGGTCGACACCTTTCGGACGGCGGGCAAGACGGCGGCGTTCCGCGCGGCGCTCGACCAGCGATTCGGCCTTTTTCCGAAACTCCTCCGGGCCGGCCATCCAGAGATTCCGGGAGGGGCGTGATTTCGGGGATCGATCATCGTCGCGGTCCTCCTGATACGGCGTCTCCCGCAAAAGCTTGGCGTAGGCACCGACGCCGCCGCACATGTCGAGTATGATTTCGGGGCAGACAGGAATGTCAGACTGTCCGCCAAAAAAAGCCCGAGCGCTGCTCCAGCGATAGTCCATCACGTCCAAGACCATTCCCGCGGCGCGTGGATTAATATGGATGTAGCACGATGAGATGACCAGATGGTCATCCCGCTCAACGGGCTCCGGCTTATGCCGTTCTCCGAACACATGCCCGGTTCGGCCCATGCGGCGATTCCAAAACTGGGCGTACCCGCCTTGCAGCCGCTCCATCGCACTCGGAAGGCCGCCGCCCGTTACATCTTGAATGAGCAGGTGCACGTGATTGGTCATGAGGCAGTACGCCAACATCCTGATTTTATAGGTCGGAAAAATATCGTTCAAACGTCTGATATATTCGAGTTTCAATTCGTGCGTTTGAAAAATTTTCTGCCTATTATTGCCTCGCGCGGTCACATGGAAAAAACCTTCCGGCACGATGATTCTCGGCGCCCTCATCGGTTTACCTCCCCACCCAAAAACTTAAATAACTTAGGGGCTGGCACCCAACGGAGGATGTTGATACTCCTGCCATACTGATGGTGCAGACACCCTACCCACGAGCGTAGATTCAAATTCTGAACGCTTGATGCTATCGGTGCCAGATCATTTCCCTCGCTTCCGCGCCCACGAAAGCTGTACATGCCTCACCCCGGCCA
>CAZHRJ010000147.1:0-7090 GCA_964534765.1 uncultured bacterium | reverse complement strand
AATGCAGAAAGCCGACCGGACAAGGCTGGTGGTGACCGCGGTATCGACGTTTGCGTTGATCAGTCTTTTTGTGCTGCTGATGATCCAGTATCTGCGCGTCTATCAGCCCGACCGGCTGAGGGACGGCGGGTGGATGTGGTTTTTCGCGCTGCTCTTTCTATCGATGTTGGGTCTGGCGCGGATCGTCTGGACGCTGACCGACAGCCGTCTGGCGTTCGCTTTTGCCCTGCCGATTCCGGCGTACGCGATGCTGCAAACGATTTTCTACCGTCCGCGAGTGGCGATCATTTCCTCTCCGATGGTGTCGATCTGCGTCGCCCTTTTGTACGGCAGCAATTATCAGGTCATGCTGGTTCACACGATCACGTCGATCGCGGCGGTGTTTGTGGTCCGCCACACGCGGACCATGGTGGACATAGCGAAAGCGGGTCTGTTTCTGGGATTGATCTCTCCCGTCGCCGTCATGGCGACTCATTTCGTCATGATCGACTACGCCGTCCAGCGCGAACTGGCCTACGCCGCCGCCGGCTCGATGTTTTCCGGTCTTTTCCTGGTGCCGTTTTTGACATTCGGCCTGGTCCACTTCATCCCGATCCTTTTCGGTCTTCCGTCCGATTTCAAGATTCTCGAGCTGTCGGATCTCAATCACCCGCTCCTTCGACAGATGCTTCTGGAGGCCCCCGGAAGTTACCAGCACAGCCAGGCGGTGTCGATACTGTCGGAAGCCGCGTGTGAGGCGATCGGAGCCAATTCGCTTCTGGCGCGTGTGGGCAGCTACTATCACGACATCGGCAAAATGAAGAAGCCGGAGTATTTCACGGAAAACCAAAAATACATCATCGATGAGCGGGGGGAGATCATCGGCAAAGAGACGAAGGACAACATCAAGCCGACGCTCTACGCCTCGGTTTTAAAGACGCACGTCAAGATGGGCGCGGAGATGGCGAGGGAATATCATCTCCCCCGGATCCTGATCGATTTCATCGAGCAACACCACGGGACCTCGCTCATGAAATCGCTCTACAATCTTGCCCTGAACCAGTCGACCGAGGAGGACGTGGCCGACCGGGAGAGTTTTGTGTATCCGGGTCCGAAACCCCGATACCGGGAGACGGCGGTGGTGATGCTGGCCGACACGGTGGAGGCGGCGATCCGGTCGCTGAACAATCCGACGCCGCGCCGGATTGAGGAGGAAGTTGAGCGGCTGGTCCAATCGAAAATAGAGGACGGCCAGTTGGATGAAAGTCCGCTGACGTTGAAAGACGTCAAGAAGATCGAGCAGGCGTTCACGGGTGTATTAACGAGCATGTACCACACGCGAATTGCCTATCCAGGAGACGATGAGATCAAGCGCCGCGAGCGCGGCCACAAGTGAGGCCGGGGATGCCGGTTGTTCTTCAGTCGAGGCTCCGTGGTTTTTCTCGGCGAAATCTCAGGTCCGCCGTGGACCGCGCGATGCGTCGGCTGGATCTGGCCGACTATGAATTGTCGCTGCTGGTGGTGAACGACCGGGACATGACGGAGTCGAATCGGAGATTCTTCGGGAAATCCTCTCCCACGGATGTCATCGCCATTTCTCAAGTGGAGGGCGCCCCTCTGCTGGTATCGGGAGAGCGGCTGCTGGGGGACGTGATTGTATCCTGGGATGCCGCCCGACGGCAGGCCATGGAGTTTGGCCACAGCCCCGACCGGGAGCTGTCGATCCTTGCCGTCCACGGGCTTTTGCACACGATCGGGATGGATGACAAAACGCCTGCTCAGCGCCGATCGATGATGGCGCGGACGCGCCGGCTGCTGGCCTGAGATGATCGGTCTGGAGCTGGGGTTTCTGTTGATCTTGGTGATTTGTTCTGCTTTTTTTTCGGCGAGCGAGACAGCGATCACGTCGCTGGGAAAATTCAAGATCAAGGAGATCATAGACCGCGAAAAGCCCGACCGCAAGAAGTTCTATCAACTCTGGATGGACCGGCCGGAGCGGTATCTGGTGACCCTTCTGGTCGGCAACAACACGGTGAACATTCTGGCCTCATCGATCGCGACCATCGTGACCATCCAGATCATGGAGGATATTCTGAAGATGCCCCATTCTGCCGGCACCGTGGTTGGCATTTCGAGCGGCCTGATGACCTTCATTCTCCTGGTCTTCGGCGAGATTACGCCCAAAACCTACGCGCGCAATCACGCGGAATTCGTTTCCGGTCATGTCATCGGAATCGTGTACCGGCTCTCCGTCACCATCGAGTTTCTCCACCACTTTTTCGCCTTCATCACCAATCCCCTGATCCGGCTGATGGGGGGCAGGCCGGGGAAGGAGTCGTCGATCATCACGGAGGCGGAGATCAAGAATCTGATGCAGGTATCGTCCCGGGAGGGGCTGATTGACAAGCATGAGCTGGAGATGTTGCACAGTATATTCGAATTTGACGACACGCTGGTCCGGCAGATCATGATTCCCAGGGTGGATATGGCGGCGATCGATGTGAACGCGAAACTGTTGGAGATTTTGAAGATCGCCATCGAATCGGGATACACGCGGTTGCCCGTCTTTGAGGACCGCCTCGACAATATTCTGGGGATTTTGTACGTGAAGGATCTGCTGAGTCTCTGGGAATCGGACATCAAGGAAGTGGATCTGCGCAAGCACCTGAGGACGCCGTTGTTTGTGCCGTCGGCCAAGAAAGTGAACCGGCTGTTGCAGGATTTCAAGCGGCAGCGCACGCACATGGCGATCGTGGTCGATGAATACGGCGGCATCGCGGGACTCATCACGATCGAGGACATCATCGAGGAGATTGTGGGAGAGATTCGGGACGAATATGACGATGCGGAACTGGACAAGATCGCGCATCTGACCGACGGGTCCTACGTCATCGACGCCGCCCTGCCGATTTCCGAATTCAATGAGAAATTTTTGTCGTCTCTCAAAGCCCGTCACGCGGACAGCATCGGCGGGTTTCTGATCGAGCAGGTCGGGTCCATCCCGCTCAAAGGCAGTGTGATTACCATTCAGAATTTAAAATTCACCGTCGTTGGATCGTCCGAGAAGCGGATATCGAAAGTAAAACTGGAGATCCAAAAGGCGTAGCGGCATGTCGCAGGCTTTCAAGATCGAAGGGACGGTTCTCAGCAAGCGCGCATTCGGGGAGAGCGACGCCATGCTGGACGTGCTGACCGTCAGCCGTGGTTTGCAGACCGTGGTGGCCAAGGGCGCCTATCGGAGCCGCCGCCGGCTGGTTGGAGGGCTGGAACCGTTCACGCGGACCATATTCACGCTCTACGAGAGTCGTCCCGGGAGGCTTCCGGTGGTGCAGGATTTGAAGGTGGTGAAGTCACGGTTTGAGTTATACAGGGACTATGATCGATTCAACCGGTTGGCGGAAGTATCGGCCTTTTTGACCCAGCATTTGCCGCCCGGCGTTCCGGAATATGAAATCCACGATCTGGTTGAGTCTCTCCTGGCGGCGCTTCTCGCCGGCGGCCGGACGGAGAGTCTCATTCTGTCATTCTATTTGCGGGCTTTTTCCATGCTCGGCTGGAAAATGGATGTGGGCGCCTGTGCCGCCTGTAAGAAAATTCCATCGATCGAGGGGCCGTACGAGCTGGACTTTTCGGAAGGCCGGATTTTTTGTCCCGCCTGCCGACGTGGCTCTCCGGTGGCTGGAAGTGTGGTTATTCTGGATCTGGCGACATCGCACGGGTTGTCGGGGCTGATTCTATCGCCGCGCCTCAGGGCCGGGATATCGATCGATCCGGCATGCGAAACGGCACTCCGACGACTGATCGACCGATATCTGCTCTGGCATACCGGTGGAGATATACCGCGGGACGCTCCGGCTCTCCGAGCCGTTTGATCTATCCGGCACCCTGGCCTGCGGCGCCGCATTTGGCTGGGGACGCTACAGCCGCCAGGGACGGCTGATCGTCTACGGCGAGCCGGCCGTGGACGGCTGGTTTTCAGCGCCGACCTACGGCGCGCTGGTCAGACTTCGGCAGCCGGCGGACGATCGACTGGAGGTCGAGATGTCCGTTCCCGTCGTCGATCATCCGCATGTTCCGGCCCCGATGCCTCCGGCCGAGTTTGTCCGGTGGTATTTCCGCATGGAAGAATCACTGGTGGAGATCGCCGCGGAGATTTCGAAGGATCCGCATGTGGCGGCGGCCCTGCGGCTTTTGCCGGGATTGCGGTTGATCCGAGTCGAGCCGGTGGAGTGTCTGCTGGCATTTCTATTTTCCCCGCAGAATCGCATTCCGAAAATCGCGCAAATTTTGAACGCTGTCAGCCGCCGGTACGGTCGGGCCATTTCCACGGAGTGGGGGATGTTCCGTCTGCCGCCCGGGATGGACCGGCTCGGCCGCGCCCGCGCCTCGACGCTGGCATCCTGCGGACTGCGGTACGGCCTGCCGCAGGCCCGTCATTTTTTGAAGACGTTCCGTCGTCTGTCGGATCAGCCCGATTTTTTTGATCGATTGACGTTTCCGCGCGCGGATTATGAGACCGCATGCCGGCAGATCGTGAGCGTCTGCGTGGGCGCCGGTCCCAAGGTGGCGGACTGTGTGAGTTTGTTTTCGCTGGGTCATACGGAGGCCGTTCCGGTGGACGTGCATGTATTTAATTCGACGATTCGACTCTACCGCCGGTCTTTGCGAGGGCTAAGGGCGAAGGACGCGGACGCTCTAAGCTTGAAGGAATATCGCAGGATCGGGCGATTTTACCGGTCGAAATTCGGGAAATGGGCCGGATACGCCCAGCAGTATCTGTTCACGGCCGAGCGGAAGCGGCGGAATCTGTTCAAGAGGAAGCCGAGTAACTGGCAAAGCTAGTCTGAGTTTCCCAAACGCTGACCCGGCTGACGGGGAACCCGAGGGAATGGGCCTTTTCGAAGAGCAATTTGGCGATGGCTTCCGCGGTCGGATTTTGATCCATCACAAAAACCGGCTCGCCGAGCCGCCGGAGAACTTCCACCGCCGGATCGTCGGATCTCAGAAGCATCCGGTGGTCGATCTCACGGTCAATCCAGTCTTTCATCGCCTCCTTGATCTCCGTAAAATCCCTCACCATTCCCCGATCGTCCAGTCGGTCCGACGCGATTTCAAATTCCGCCCGGCCATTATGCCCATGCGGATGGCGGCAGAGGCCGTCGTAATTCATCAGCCGATGCCCGTAGCAAAAATGAATTTCTTTCGTCACCTTGAACATCTCTCACCTCCACGCTTTTTGCGCCCGCCAGCGGCAGGCACTCATGAGTAGCTCGACGCCGCTCCGGGGGCAAGCGCGGCCCGCCCCTTGTGCGTCGCTGCCTGGCGTTGGTAGGGTGATGGGCAGGTGATGGAAGGGAGGCGTCGATGGCGCTGACGGAACGGATTGACGAGGAATTGAAGCAGGCGATGAAGGCCCGAGATCAGACGCGGATGGACACGTTGCGGATGGTCAAAGCGGATTTCAAGAATGCTCAGATCAACAAAGGGTCGGCGTTGGTCGAGGATGAGATGCTGGGGATCATCCAGAAATCGATCAAGAAGCGGCAGGACGCCGTGGTGATGTTCACCACCGGCGGCCGGCAGGATCTGGTCAACAAGGAAACCCGGGAAATGGAGATTCTGAAGGCGTATGTTCCGGAACAGATGGGCGAACCCGAGATCAAACAACTGGCGCTGGAAGCCATATCGCAGTCGGCTGCCGCGTCCAAGAAGGACATGGGCAAGGTGATGGGAATTCTGATGCCAAAAGTCAAAGGCCGTTGCGACGGGAGACTGGTCCAGCAGATTGTATCGTCATTGCTGCCGGGCTGACGCGGATAGACATCCCCGATCTGAGATCCCCGTTAGCGGGTGCCTGAGGGGTTGCCATCCATGGCAACCATTTGAAGCTGCGAAAATTTGATTTTTAACACGGAGGCCGCGGAGATTAGCCACAGAGGGCACAGAGGATAGAACTTCGTTATTCCTTGGATGAGCGAACCTTAAAAAAAACCTCAGTGTTCTCCGTGCTCGGTCTCCGTGAGCTCTGTGGTGAATCGTTTGATTTTTTTTTCACACTCGACCTTTGATCGGGCTAACGGGGATTATACATCCCTGTATAAAAAACGATGCCGTTGATGATGTGGGCGGGGAACTCACCGGTCACTGAGCTGGTTCCTGAAACCCTGCGCGATTTCAGGAAAGCCAAGTGAAGGTTGCGCTCCATACGCACATCAATCCACGGCATCGTGGGCAGCCCAGCCTGCTGTTTGAGATCTGACCGTGCGCCAAGGGGGGGAGGCGCACGCGGGTACTGGCCAAATCTCAGTTCGTGTTGGGCCAATCGCCACTTATTCAATTGTTCAAAACAATCTGCTTAAAAAACCTCCTCTACCGATCTCAGCTTCCAGCGGCGGCATTGCCTGCCTGCACGGAGCGATTAACCGCTTCCGACTCGTGAAACTATCCTGAGATTGCTTCGCGTATCACCCGCACTTTAGATATTCCACGGCTTCTCAGCTTCTCGATTTTCGAATCGTCCAACGTCACATCCGAATTCAAAAGCCGATTGCCCGTACGATCCAGAACCGGCTCCGCCAGTACCATCCCTGGGCTGACTTCGTGCAGGTAAAAAGTCTCCCTACCGCGAAGGGAAAACATGACAGCCTCCTCCTTTCTACGTGACTCATGAACTATCCGTATTCGTTCGTCAAGTTTGTAAAGTTGGTAATTTTCCATAACTATTCTAATTATATTGCAATTATCGCTCTAGTAAATACAGGTCGACATATTTATATGTAATTAGTTACATATTATGAGAATAAAGAAATAGGCGTCTGTGTGTAAATTCTAACAAACTGTGAAAAAACATATATACTAGAGCAAAAGTAACCACTACCTGTTGTAAAAAACAACATAGATAATGAGATAAATTTATCATATCGCCTCTCCATATATATATGTGGTGTCCAGACCAGGCTGGCAAATCATTGCCATCCCTGAGAATGTGGCAATCGCCGGCACAGGCCCGTCCCTGGTCTGGATTGACGAACGAGGGGAGGGGCTGTAGACTGGGGGCATGGTGCGTCCTATGAGCTGTGTCAAAGTTGCGGGTGAAAGACCCGTCCGGATA
>CAZHRJ010000146.1:0-7113 GCA_964534765.1 uncultured bacterium | reverse complement strand
TTGTTTACGAATATCTCGACGGCCAGACCCGGGACCGCAAGACTTGCGTGGAGCGATTTCAAACGGACGCGGGCTGTCCGCTGTTTCTGATCAGCCTGCGCGCAGGCGGCCAAGGACTTAATCTCACCGCCGCCGAGTATGTGTTTATACTCGACCCCTGGTGGAATCCCGCGGTCGAATCGCAGGCCATTGACCGCGCTCACCGTATCGGCCAGACCCGGCCGGTCTTTGCCTATCGAATCATCGCGCGGGAGACGGTGGAGGAAAAAGTGCTGGAACTGCAGAAAACCAAGCGAGACCTGGCCGATTCCATCATCACGGCGGACAGCAGCCTGATCAAAACCTTGAGCCGCGAGGACCTGGAACTCCTCTTATCGTAGCGCCCGCTCGCGCCGCCATCTTCGACGTAGAAGTGCTCCGAATCAATCATGCAAAATGTAGTACGAGGTTGTCGGGACGGCGACCGCCGGACGTTCGATTGGATCGATTTGCCGGATTACGTCGACCGTGAAAGTCAGGATCATCAGTCGGCTTCCGCCCATATAAGATTTGCGGATAGGCCGCACCCGGCGAGGTCCAGTTCCGAGATGGCCCCGCCATCCCGCGACTCCAATTTCATTTGCGTATTTGCGTCAACCTGACACCTGAACTGAGGAGACGCCTTCCGTCATTCCCGCGAACGCGGGAATCCGGACCCTTTTACCCGTCACCAGATCCGGAGACCCGCCCCCGCGTTCCGATTCATTCCCCGGATTTTTTGATGGTACTCTCCTTTAATTGTGCCGATATGTGGAATGTTGTTTCTTTTTCGAGGTGTTCAAGGATTTTTCGTACAGAAATAATTTTGGTTCGCTTTTTCGCTTCCAACAGAACTGCCAGAAGACCGACGACGTGGATACCTCTTTCCATGGCGATTCGGCGGCCACGTTTGTCATCGATCAGCAATATATCCGCATGTTTTTCCTCTGATAGAACAATCGCTTCCGATTCGCCCGCGCCAAGTTTTTTCTTCAAGTTGTCCACTGAATTGCGGTCGGCTACGGCTTCGATTTTCATCCAAGCCGGCAATGATGGATGTAAATGTCCAAGTTCCGCGGCAACGGCGCCGGGAACACGTACGTCCTCATACAGGTCTCGAAGCAGATGGATATGATTGATCCGGATTAAGGCGGAGACGGACGAAGTATCACTGACGACGATCAAAGCCTGTTGAGCGATTGAAGGGTCTTTAGATCGGCTTCCAAGTCGTCGATGCCGTAATGTACGGCGATTTCTCGATTCGCCAATTCTTTCTGGAATTCGAGCACACCGAGTCCGGCGATTTCCGCCGCCTTGCCCATCGAAACCTGGTCATCAACATACAGCCCAATGGCCAGATCAAGCTTCAGGCGTTCAGGCGACAGGGTCAAATGATCGGGCAAATTCAAATCCAATCGAATGTTCATGACTAAACCATACCGAACAGGCCGGGGGTTTTCAAGTTATCACCCCGGAATAGAAAAATCCGTTCCCGGCACGGCATGACAACCGGAATCCACTCTCGCCATCCATCATTCCCGCGGACGCTGGAATCCAGAACTTGTTATCCGTCATCCAATCCGGCTACGATGGCGCCGAAAGCCTGTTTGCTTCAAGCGGACTTGGCGAGGGACTCGTTGGCGGCGCCGGAAACTTTTTCTTTGAGCCAGAGATTGACGAGGGTGTTGGTGGGTACGCCCCGCTTCTGGGCTTCGCCGCTGATTTGCTTCCAGAGATCACGATCAAGCTGACAGAGTGTCACCGTGGATTTGACGTCCACGTCAAAATGCACTTCCTTCAATTGGTCCCAATAATCCGCCAGATCATGCGTGTCCCAAAACTCGGCGATCTCCGCGTAGCTTTTAGCTTTTGATAGTGACGTTTTACTTTTTCTCATATCTCTTTTTCTCCGTCTCGGTCATCTCTCTGGCGGAAAGAATCAACCCCGCCTCTTGATCCGGCTTGTAGATAAACGGCACGATCAAATATCGGCCCGCCCCCGTCCGTCCCATCGCTGTATAGACATCTTCCCCTTTTCGATGTCCTTTTTCAACAAAAAAGAATCGTGTCCGACCGGTCGTGTCGAAAATGACGTCCTCGACCTCGTGTCGCTCGACGTTGTGTTTCTGTTTAATTTTATCGACAACCTCGACGGACCAGATGATTTTCGTGATCTTCATCCGGCAGAACCGTACCACGGTCGCCGTCCGATGGCGAGGCGTCGGGCTTTAGGGAAATAGGGGAAATAGCTACGGAGGGTGCAGGATTGTATCTTGAGCATCCTGCAATCCTGCACCCTCCGTCCCCACGGGTCTCGCGAAAGATCGTCGAGGTCGGAATCTCCGCGGCGGAGCCACGACCGTCCTGTTGAATCGACGCCCAGTGGTACATCTTGAATTTCCTGTTGGCGAAATGGTTGTATGCTCTCAAATTTGTGTGTGTCTTCCCCCTCCCGGTCTTATTCTCCGGGACTCCCATCTTTTTTCAAATATTTTTCGATTTTTTCGGTTTCAACCGGGAGGGGGCTTTGTCCACCCTATTCCTTCGAGGCGTGGGGAAGTTCTGGCGGCGGAGAGAAACTCGTCGACAAACTCGCGATCGTCAGATAACGACGAACTACGAAACACGCGAAAGGCCGCGAAATTGCGGCAGGTTACCCATAGCCGCCCTTTAAAGGTCGGCTACGGAGTGGACTTCCACGCCTTGATCTTGCCGACGTTCTTCGCGTCGATCGATTCCAATTCCTGAAAACGCGATTGCTTCGATTTGGTCAATCCCTTGTAAAAGGAATTGCTGGCGACGATTTCGTTGGCGCCGGCGGCGGCCAGGAGACGCGCGGCCATGTTGACGCAGTCGCTGATGGCGCCGAGATGCGCGCGGCCGAACGGCCGAAGCGAGACGATCTGCAGATCGCCGACGGCTGTGCCGACATGGACGCCCTTGGTTTGCTGAACACGGTCGATCTGGCGCTGCCATTCGTGCGAGATGGAATTCCCGATCTCAAGGAGGCGCCGGGCGCATTCCAGTGCGTCCTCTACATATCCGGCCGACTGGTCGGGCAAGCCGTACAGACCGATAACTTCATCTCCCACGAACTGGTACATCATGCCGCCTGTATTTAGAATTTCGTACCGCGCTTTCGAGTAAAACGACGTCAAGCACTGCCGCACCACGTCGTCATCGCGGGTGTCGCGAACAAAACTGGAGAAGGAGCAGAGGTCGGCCATGATGACGGCCACATCCCGGTACATTCCGGGCGGACAGATGGCTCGCGCGTCACGGCCGCTTTTTTCATGGATATCCCGGAGGCGCCAGAAGCCGAAGTGCCACAAGAGAGCCGACTGGAGTAGATCGCCGGTCCAAGTCTCGCCAAACGCGTGACGTCCCTTTGCCTGATCGATCGCGGCCCTGAGTTCAAGGATATTCTTTTCGGAAAGCGTGGCGATGTCGCAATGAAATCGCGCCCGGATTTCAGCCTGAATTTTTGATTCGTCCCAAATCTCCAATGCCAGACCCGGCCGCAGCGCGGCTTTCAGCCAGTCTTCAATATCCGGCCTGGACTGCCGGGCGTCCGTTCCCGCCACAAGCAAAACCTTCGAGATCGGTTCGGCGAGCGGCGCATTCGGCCCATATTTTCGCACGAGAACTGACAGCAGTTCCTCCGGCGCGTAATCGGGTTTGACTTCGACATAGTATGCCGGCCGGTCAGGCACGCGGATGCAAATGTCCGCAAAGGATCCGTCTGTGCCGAGTGAAACTTCCTGGTTGACCTTGACGCGCTCCGGCGGGATATTGTCCTGTTCGGCGTGATAGAACCGCAGCAGGTTGCAGCAGATTTCTTCCATGAAAAGCCGCCACTCGCGGCGGTAGGTTTCAGCGGTGCGGTTGGCGGCGGTCATGCCGGCCGTTGATGCACGCGGGAAGATTTTGCGGCCCGCTTGTGATTAAAGCTGGCGACCGCCATTCTGAGCCCGGTGATGTCGATCGACCGCATGGATTCGCATTCGGCCTCGTTGAGGCCAAAGCCTCGGCATGTTTCGGCCGGGTCGGACAGAAACCGCTCCAGAAGCGCTTGATCGGTGTAGAGCCGCGCCAGAAACTCCTCAAAGTGGGGCGAACTCATGTGGCCTGCGCCGCCGTTTGCGTTCGGGCCTTCCGCCGGCCTTCCGCCAGCGCCTGCCGCGCCAAAGTGAGTTGTTGCAGAAGAAGATCGAATGACGGGTATTCTCCATCCCTCTCGAGCAGAACCGTCAGCGGATGGTCGACGCGTTGCGCCAGGAGCACCAGCATGTCAAACACCGGTGAAGGCACGTCATGCAAATGGTCATCGAGGAGCCGCCGCCCCGGAGGCGTTTCGTCAACGGCCGGTTCCCGGATCCACCGGCCGCCGCTGAGATGAACGGTTTTCACCCGGTCGAGCGGGCAGCGCAAGAGAAGCTCGCAAGGGTCGTCGCCGAAATTGACGGCGTTCGCGTAGAGATTGTGAAGATCGAGAAGCAGGCCCGCGCCGGTGGCCGTCAGGATGGCCGACATCCATTCAGGCTCATCCATCGTGGATGCGGGCGGCCGGATCAGCGTCGCGACATTTTCAAAACTGGACGGCATGCCGACCGTGCGTTGCGCCCTGTATATGTTTTCCTGCGCGCCCTCGGAGCTCTGCCGTGTTCTTGGAGGCGCCGCAAGATGCCCGATTTCCACGCCGCCGCCGCGGACGAACGCGAGATGTTCCGACCAGGATTCCGGTTGAACGGCGTCGACGAGCCGCGCCATCGATTCGAGCCGCGCGCGTTCCACCGGGACAGTCGACGCCAGGCCCATCGACACACCGTGCAGGGACACAGGGATCTGCGCCGCAAGTGTCCGGATCGATCGGATGCGCTCGCGGGGCGCGTGAAAATAATCGTCGGCCACGACTTCGAGTATGTCAATTTCATCAAGATGGCTGAAGATGGACGCCGCCAGCTCGGAGCGCCACCCAAGACCGACTCGGTCCTTCATCGCGCCGTCATCCGCCGCATCCGCCACAGCCGCCGCCTCCTCCGCATCCGCCCCCGCCGCCGCAGCTTGAGCTTCCGCACGAGGATGTTGACCAGGTTGACGAGCAGGAGCTTGCTTGATCGCGCCTTTGAAACAACTTCCTGGCAAACGGGAACGTGGACAACGGAACTGACGAGAGGCCGAAGACAGCCGCAAGCAAGGCGGCTTCGTTGGTGGCTCCCCCGCTTCGGATGTCCATTGCGCGTCGCTTCAGCCCCGAAAAAAGATTCCTGAGATCTTTCAGAATGGTATCGCCCATGGCCGTGCGCCTTTTTCGCCACGCCGTAAATATCCATGCCGAGAAAACGCCGGCCAGAATAATCAAGAAGACAATATTTGTCCGGCCGCGCGATAACGCGATGGCGATTTTCACTCCGGCCACACCCAGAAGGCAAAGCAGCGTAATAGAAAACGCTCCCCTTCGATCCTTGTATGTCTCATCGCCGGCCAGAAGCCGCGATTTTTGAAGACTCGCGCGATAGGTGTCGCACGCCTTACCTGCCTGGGAATCCGAAAAAATGGAATCGGCGTCGGCCGCCGTCATGAACTTATCAAGGACAGCTTTCTCGATCGGCCGGTGGACCTTCTTGACCGCATCCGGATTTGCCGTCACCAGAATCTTATTATTGAAAGTACCACTGCCTTCGACTTTCAGCAAACCCCGGTCCAGAAGCGAAAATACCGTCACCTGAATGGCTTCGCCTTCCCTGCCGCGGAGATACGCGATTTCGTACGGATCGGTCAGCCGGTGCGCGGTCCGTTGGGGGCTGTCCTCCCGCCGCGCGAAAATGATGCGCAGAAGCAGGACTGTTGCGGTTCCGAAAACGAGATAGAAGAGCAGAAATTCAGGCCCCCGCAAATCAAAGGGGTCGATCATCAGGAAGCGGTCGCGAGCGATTCGGCGCGATCGAGCAGGCGGCGGATCAAATCGAGCAGGGCGAAGAGGGTCGGCCCCGCCACGCCCGGCGGGAGACGTCCTTCCATTCGCGCCTCCGTCAAATGGCGAAGCACATCGGCCCAGGAGCGGTCGGTGAACTCGGCGGCGCACCGCTCCAGCGCTTCTTTGGGAGACGGCGCCGGATGGCCTTCCAAATGCAGGATGGCCGCCGCGGCGGCGCGAATCGGTCCGGTTGCGTCGGCGATCTCTGTTGCCAGTTGTTCCTCGCGAAGGCTCGTCAGAACATAATGCTCCCGCAGACGCAACGTGAGATTCATCAGCACCTGCTTCAATCTCCGTCTGACCGCGTCGGGCAGAAGAGTCAGGTTCGCGAACGGATCTGCCCCGTACAAAATGCGGCGCCGATCCATGATGTCCATGAATTTCACGGCAAACGATTCGGCGGCAAGGTCGATTTCCGATTCCAGAATAAACATGGCGTTGAGCCGGACGGCCGCATGCGCCATACGATACGAATCGCGGATCTGGTTCACGCGCTTCTGATCAAACTGCCTCAAGACCAGCATGACATTCACATCGGACGTGGGTCTCAGCCTGCCTTCGACAGCCGACCCGAAGAGGACGATCGACAGAAGGTCGACCTGAAAGCCTTCTTTGGCGCTCTCGACAAACAAATCCAGCGTTTCCTGAACTGCCGGTGGAAGGCCTGTTGCTGAGTCCATGCTCGGCCCAAGAATACTTCATCACCCCCCGCGCGGTCAAACTTCTTCTGGATTCTGGAGTAATCGGTTAGTGAATCGGGTAAACGGCGGGATTATGGAGGGATGAGAGAGTAGGGATTGATATTGGGATTGGCCGCGATTTGATCCAAGGCCTCTTTGAACCAGTCCTCGATTGATTTATTTTTCAGCCGTTTTTGAGCGGTGTGGAGAATGGTCATGAGGACGGAGCGAGACTTGGCGCCCCTTTCCGATTGGGAACCGAAGCTGACCTTGCGGGCAATGACGGTGGGCCGAAGAAATAGGGGAAATAGCTACGGAGGGTGCAGGATTGTATCTTGAGCATCCTGCAATCCTGCACCCTCCGTCCCCACGTGTGTGAGATCAGACTTGCGTGGAGCGGTTTCAAACGGACGCGGGCTGTCCGCTGTTTCTGATCAG
>CAZHRJ010000145.1:0-7166 GCA_964534765.1 uncultured bacterium | reverse complement strand
CGTCCTCGATGTGGTCGACAAGACCGAAGACCTCGGGAATCACGATCACAGCGGTCGGATGTCCCTGCGAGAGTCTCGGCAAGAGCGCCAGATGATTCACAGGGTCAACCAGGTCGGACCATGGAGCGGTTTCCTCCTTGTCCAGACTGTCCGCCCCGGGAGGAATCGACCGGATTTTCCGGTCCACGTCCTGGTAGGGGATCGACCGGTTTCGGGCAACCTCCCGGACGGCGTTTTTCAATCCAACGTGGGACAGGGTTCCGGCGCGGATCATCCTGCTGTCAGGCCGGGCGGTCTGCAGAATTTCCATCACGCGCGACCGCAAACGATAATCCACGTCGATATCGACGTCCGGGATGGTTTTTCTCCCTGGAGAAAGGAATCGATCAAACGAGAGATTGAATTCCAGGGGATTGAGTTCCGTAATATCAAGAAGGAACGCAGCCAGCGATCCCGTGACGGATCCCCGGCCGGGTCCAATCGAGATTCCCTGCCGCCGGGCCTCGACCACCATCTGGTGGATCATCAAAAAATATTCTACAAATCCCGCCTCCTCCAACGCCCTGACTTCCTCCATCATCCGGTCTCGAATTTCCTCTCCAGGCTTGCCCCACCGCCGCGCGGCCTCCTGCTCCAATAGATTCTTCAACTGACTCACCGCCCGACGGGATGATCGATCCGAACCGGCCGCCAGGGCCTGCCGCAAATCCGAGAATGACACCCGGCACCGATCCGCGACGTCCCGGGCGTTTTTCAGGGATTCGGGGAATTCGGAAAATAATCCGGTCCACTGGGCCGACGTGAGCAACGTGTAGGCGGGATTCGAAAAACGGATCCGGCGGGGATCGGTCGGCAATTTGCGGGATCGCAAGTCCATGGCCATCTGGTGCGATTCGGCGTCCTCCGGATTGAGATAGTGGACATCATTGGTCGCAACACATTTCAGCCGGAACCTCTTCGCCAGAGCCGTCAAATCGGCGATCAGACTCTCCTCGTCCCGCAATCCGTGGCGCTGGATCTCGACGTACAGATGATCCCGGCCGAAAAGATCCAGATACTCCTCCATACACCGGACCGCCTGATCCTTCTGTCCGGTTCGGAGGTTCTCGCAGAGGGCGGAATGATAACACCCCGTGAGGACGATCAACCCGCCGGAAAATTTCTCCAACAGCTCCCGATCCACCCGCGGCCGATGAAAAAATCCTTCCACATATCCCGCCGACGATAGCGCGACCAGATGCCGGTACCCGTCAACCGACTCCGCCAGCACCGTCAGATGATGCCCGACCGGCCGCAAATTCGGCGAACGGTCCTGCCGGTTCGTCGGGGAGACATACAACTCGCATCCGACAATCGGACTGATATTCGCCGATTCCGCGGCGCGCAAAAAACGGGGAATACCAAAGAGCCCGCCATGATCGGTCAGCGCCAGGGCGGCGTAGTCCAGTTCCCGGGCCCGCTCCACCAGTGATTCGGGCGAGGCGAGGGCGTCCAGGACACTGAAATAACTGTGCGCATGCAGTTCGACCGGTCTCATCACTTGATTGTAGGATAGCCGGCAAAAGTTGCAAGTTGACCCCGGACTTTGTAGAGTTAGTGGTGCGGGGGTGTTCAGAGCGTCGCCCGGCCGCCTTTGGGCGGTCGGGAGGAAAGTCCGAGCGCCGCGTGGCCCCGTCCGATGGCGGGGTGGATGGTCGCTAACGGCGACCGATCGAGTGGGGGAACGGCCGGGCTAAACCCGGGCGTTCCCGTGCGAAGATCAGGGAAAGTGCCACAGAAATGAAACCGACCTCTAAAGCCGGGCGAGGCAGGCCGGCGAATGGGGTCAAGGGTGAAACGGTGTCCTCCTTCGGGGGATCCTCTCATGTTGATGGAGGAGGGTAAGAGCCCACCGCCCTGATGGTGACATCAGGGGTACGCCGCACCATACGGCGTAGCTCCGCGCTGCGGAGTCAAGGCAAACCCCATCCGGCGCAAGGCCTTCGGGCCGCCAGATCCTGCCTGCAAAGGTCAGGACCAGAGAAATGACGCTCCACGACAGAACTCGGCTTACGAGCACCCCCGCGCTTTTTTATTTATGTTTTCCGTAGATGACGAATCGCCGTGGCGTAATCGGATTCCCCGAACACGCTGGACCCGGCCACCAGGAGATTCACGCCGGCCGATCGGGCCAGACGCGCCGTCCGACGGTCAATGCCGCCGTCCACGGACAGGATCAGATCGGGGCGGTGCCGGCGGATCCAGCGCCGAGCCCTGCGGATTTTGGGAAGAACGGCCGGAATAAATTTCTGTCCGCCAAATCCGGGATGAACCGTCATGATCAACAGCAGGTCAAAGCAATCCAAATAAGGCGATACATGTCCGAACGGCGTTTCCGGGTTGATCGCCACGCCCGGCCGGGCGCCCAGTTTTCTGATTTTCGATGCGATGGCCGGCAACTTTTTCCCGCAGGCCTCGACATGCACCGTCACGAAATCCGAGCCGGCATCGACAAAGGCCTCAAGGTACAATTCGGGGCGGGACATCATGAGATGGACATCGAAAGGCAGCCGGCTGACCGGCCGGATCTTGCGGATGACCGGGGGGCCGATGGTCAGATTCGGGACGAAATGGGCGTCCATCACGTCCACGTGAATCCAGTCCGCTCCCGCCCGGCCGACCGCGCGAATTTCCGATCCCAGCCTGGAAAAATCGGCGGACAGAATCGAAGGCGCAACTCTGAGCGGCTGGGTCATACGTCGAGCAGAAGGGTGACGGGGCCGTCGTTGACGAGGCTGACCTGCATCATCGCGCCGAACCGGCCGGTTGACGCATGGATCCCCTCACTCTCGATTGACCGGACGTACCGCTGATAGAGCCGGTCGGCAACCTCCGGCCCGGCCGCGTCGGTAAATGCCGGCCGATGGCCCTTGCGCGTATCCGCGTACAACGTGAATTGTGACACCACCAAAGCCTCCCCCTGAACATCCTTTAACGACAGGTTCATTTTCTTGTCCGAATCGGGGAAAATCCGCAGGTGCACGGTTTTTCTGGCGAGAAGATCGGCCTGAGTCTCCGTATCGGCTTTGCCGACCCCCAGGAGGATCAGGCATCCGAAACCGATCCGGCCGACAACCTCCCCCTCGACGGCAACCGCGGCCTGCGAAACCCGCTGAATCAGCGCCCTCATCCCCGGCCTGATTCCGCGGCCTCCGGCCGACCGGCTATTTCGATTTGGCCAGATATTCCTTCCACTTTGCCTGAAGCGCTTTGATGTATTCCTGTTCGAGGTTGAATTTTTTGGCGATCGGCGCCAGGGGCAATTCAGCGCCGCGCCCGGACTCCTCGCAGAGCGCCTTGATGGTGCGATCAAACTCGGTGATCTGGCGCCTGAAATCGTCGAGACTGCCATGCGCATATTTTCCGAGAAGCAATTCCTTCATAATCTGTTCCCTCGCGTTAAAGGGCAGGGCCTCTTCGATCAGGACGATTTCCGATTCGAGCTGGCCCAGTCCCAGCGAATGGAAATCGGCGAGATAGCGGGTCAAAACGAGGATTTTTTCGGCATAGAGTTGAGCGACCTGTTTGAAATCGGAGGTTGCGTCGAGCGGGATACGCCGATAGGGCTTGAGATCAATCGGCTGAAAAGACGCGAACCGATTCTTGAGGGCCAGCTCGTATTTTTCCTTGAGACCGTACTGCTTTGCCATTTTGATCAGGACGGCATAATCCTCAATGCCGTCTTTTCTCATGATCATCTGATCCAGAGCCACCTCCATCTCCCTCCGAACAGCCTTGATATCCGAGAAATTCATGCTTCGGTCCGAGACCTTCTTTTCAGAAATCATCAATGCCAGAATCTTCAGGCACTCGCCGAGAATCGCGTATTGATATTCGTTGAGCCGATCGCGGATCATTTCGAACCGCTCGGCCAGGCTTTTTACCAACTTCTCGCCCAGATCGCTTCTGAGACTCAGCTTTCCCACAAGCTCCTTTCCATCGAAGACATCGAGCGAGACCGGGGTCTTGGCGATCATCGTCGAACTCCGACTGACATTCAATATCGGACCGATCTCCCCAACAAAACTGGGCGCCTGGACCTGGCCGATCAGGATGTCCCCTTTGAACAAAAGAAGCGTGCCGACCCGAAGGAAATATATTTCCCTGGACGCGTCCCGCTCGTGAAAGAGCTTTTCCCCCTTCTCCAAACTTCGGGTATTGCCAACAGGAGACATGGCGAATTATCGAAGGGCCTTGAGCCTGGCGCCGGATCGATGAGCCCGCCATCGTTCGGCTTCCAGGATGGTCTTGACCCGCTCCACCGCGGCGTCCAGATCGTCATTGAGAACGACGTAATCATACTGCTGAGCCATGGACAGCTCCCGCTTGGCCGCCAGGAGCCGGCGCTTGATCACCTCCGGACTTTCCGTATGCCGCTCGCGCAAACGCCTGGATAGTTCACGGAGCGTTGGCGGGATGAGGAAAATAAAGACGCCGGCGGCGTATTTTTTCTTAAGCTGCAAGGCGCCCTGAACGTCGATATCGAGTATCGGGAAGTATCCCAGATTGATTTTCGCGTCCAGAAACCTCCTCGGTGTCCCGTACAAATGACCATGGACGTTTGCCCATTCCGCCATCTCGCGCTTTCGCACCATCCGCTCAAATATCGCCTTGGAAACAAAAAAATAATCCCTCCCGTTTCGCTCGCCCGGCCGAGGCGGCCGGGTCGTGGCGGAAACGGAATAGGCCGCCTTGGGCATGTCGGCCAGAATTCGATGGACCAGCGTTGTTTTGCCGCCGCCCGAGGGCGACGAGATGACTATGGGATATCCCCGCATACTGTCCTCCTGGAAGAAGAAATAACTCGCCGGCGGCGCGCCGCACCAACCCGGCCGAGGTGAAGACTACTCCACATTTTGAACTTGCTCCCGCATTTGCTCAACAATATCTTTTGCCTGTACGACCCATCTGGACAGCGCGGCATCCCGGCCTTTGGCTCCCATGGTGTTGATTTCCCGGTGCATCTCCTGGAGCAGGAAGTCGAGTTTTCGGCCAAGAGCCGGGGAGGCCGACAGAAGCGCCGATTGGTATTCCGAGATATGAAATTTCAAACGCGCGCACTCCTCCGATACGTCCAGCCGGTCAAGCGCGGCGGCGATTTCAAAACCGATTCGGTCTCGAAGAGCCTCTGAATCGCGGCAGTACCGGTCGGCCAGATCCCGAATCTGTTTCTCCGTCGCTTGCTTGACCTGCCGGCAGCCTCCCTCCATCCGCCGGGCCAGCAGGGCCAGTCGGCGGGATTTACGCAGGAGTTCAAGCTGGATTTTTTTGCCTTCCGACTGTTTGAACCTGAGAAAGGTTTGAAGGCATTTTTGAAGGAGCCGGTGCAGGAGCCTGCGGCCCTTCGGATCGATTTCTTCGATTCCGCCGACTTTCAAGACGCCCGGGATCCGGAGCGCCTCCCATTTGGCGGTCATCCCGTGAGCGCCATGAGTGGGGAGACCCAGCGATCGGCAAATGGCCAGGTAATTCTGAACTGCCTGACCGTCACAGAACAGCCGGGTTCGATTCATGACCTCGAAGTTCCCATTCACCGTCAAAGTCACCTTCCCGCGCCGGACGGTCTTCTGCAGAATCGAGCGGAATTCCTGCTCGCAGGCGGACAGGAGGGGCGGCAGTTTGAAATTAAACTCCGCAAATCGGCTGTTCGATCCCTTCATGAGAATCTCGAAGGCAAACCCATTCTGCTGATACGCCGCCCGGCCAAATCCGGTCATGCTCCTGAGCGTCACAAGGACTCCACCGGCCGGGCAGACGGTTTTTCCCGGATGGGATCGGCGAGTTTCAACAGAAATCGAATTTCGGGAAGCCCCAATCCCATTTTTTGGGCAACCTGCCGCTCGGTGAGTCCTTGACGAAGCAGAGTCTGCGCGATTTCGGATCGCGGAGAAGCCGGGGGCAAAATCGGCGACGGATTCAGTTCGGATGGGACGCGCGGCGTGTCCATGGCTGAATCCTCATCCTGAACCAGACCCGGATTTCCGGAAAGATCCTGCTTTGCTCCCAGCGCCGATTTGACCCGGGTCACGCGATTCAACAGGACTTCCAAGTCCGTCAAACTGGTCCGGATTCGCTTGAGGCGCTCATCCGCCAATCCGCCCACTTCCCGGAGGGCGTCGATTCTTGATTCCAAAAACTCGACATTGGCGCTGGTTACCCGGTGGATTTCGGACAGCATCCGTTCCACCCGGGATTCAAGGGCGCGCAATTCATCCGCTGACATCGTGCCGGCCGATTTTCTGTTTCTGGACAGATAGACTGACCAACAGACGTTCCCGGCGATCCCGATGGCAAGCACCAAAACGAGAATCCACTCGGTCATTGATCCACGTCCGTGACACCCATCTCCTGTTCGGCCGCGGGCGGCGGGGATAGGGAGTGATATTTTTCAAGGATGACACCGGTGAGGGCGGCGCGAGTTGTTTTATCAAGCGGGAAAAACGAGTCGCGCCAGTTGCCGCCCTTGTCCCGCTGCGAAGGCATACTAACCCACGGACCGTTTTCTCCGGTCATGACTTTGAAACCGCGAACCACATACTTTCCAAAGAGGGTGATGTCGGCGAAGGCGAGGACATTGCCCGTGCCGTCGAGTTTTCGTATTTTGACGTCGCTTACATCCGAGTCAGTTCCAGCCACACAGCCATAACTACCTTAAATATTAAAAACTTGCAACCTCATCCACGGCGCTTGGTCGTCAAAGACGCGACCAGATCGGCCAGGAAACCGACAAAGAGAATGATCAAGCCCGAAAGAACAAGGAGAATCGGAAGCTCCTCGATGCGGCGCCAGGCGATCGCCTGATAGGTCAATAACGCCCCACCGCTTAGGAATAACGCCAATCCCGGCGGGACAAACACCCGAACCGGCTCGAATAGAACGGACAGTCGGACCATGATGGTCAGGAATTTCAGCCCGTCGCGGAACGGACGAATCCGGCTGATACCCGCTTTCCGGCGCTGCGCGCCTTCGATTGGAAGAAATTTCACCCGATAGCCGCCCTTTAGAAAAGCGATGGTGGAGGTCGTCGGGTAGGAATATCCGTTTGGAAAAAGATGGATGTATTCCAGCATGGCGTCCCGCCGGGCGGCGCGGAACACGAGAAGGGCTCCACGGCGCGCGCTCCTCAT
>CAZHRJ010000144.1:0-7313 GCA_964534765.1 uncultured bacterium | reverse complement strand
CGGACGCCGCAGGCGCGGCGGGACCGGGAGCGGGCGGGCCGCCGGCGGACGAGCCGGGACGCTCCGCGCCGGCCGAGCCGGCGGGCGCGGAGCGTCCCGGCTCGGCGGATTTGGCTTCGACCTTGGCCGCCGCGGCCTGGCCGATGCCAAGCGCGAGCTGGACCGCGGGGGGCAGCCGGTCGGCATCGACCTGTTGGAGCGACCCCACGCCGTCCTCAATTTTACACGCCGTGCCGAATCCATCGCCAAACCCGATGTCCTGAACGGTTCCGCGGATGCCGGCGACGGCCGTGGGAGTCGTGACCGTGAATCGGTTGCTCTTTCCGCTGACCGATTCGGACTTGGTCACCAATCGGCCGACCTGTAAAAACATTTCGGTCTGATATTCCTTTCCGTCCTCCATCGCGCGGCCGACGACGAACTGCGTCAGGGGCCGGATTTCCGTGGAGCTGTTTTCAAATTTCAGGATGGCCGACCCGTCGATGCCGGTGTTGATCTGGGCGCCCGTGGCAACCTTCGTCCCGTTCGACGCGCCGGTCCATGCGGTCGACCCGCGTTTGAGAACCTCCACCGACCCGCTGACGTTCGAAAGCGCGCCGATCATCGCCGTTTTCTGTTCCGCCGCAAATGCTGCGAACGGCAGCAAGCCGAGGACGGCCACGAGGCCCGTCAGACAATTCTGTCCACAGGCGCTGAAGACTCTCACTGTTTCTTCCCCATTTGATCCACCGCCCGGCTGAGCATCGAAAGCAGTTCTCCGCCGGTCATGAACTCGTTCATGTAACTGTCCGTCGGCAGAATCTCCTGCGCCATCGCGTCCCGCGCGGCGTATCGGCGGCTGCCGGTGAAAATCCGGCCCAGTAGTCCCCTCTGAACGGCCGCGCCACGCATCGCGCTCAAGATCACCCGCGACGATTCGCCCTTCGTCACCGGCGCCCGCGCGTTCCGCTCCACCGCCCGGCCGAGTTTGATTCCCTGTTCCTTTACGTACGCGATCTCGCGCTCGACCTGGTCCGGGCCGCGGTATCCGCCTAACCGCGCGACACATCGGATAACGTCCTCGCGCGTCGCGATCGGCTTTCTGGCCAGAGTCCGATAAAACTCGTTTTCGCCCTGAGCCGCGGCGGATCGGGCGCCGACCGGAATCAGGGCTGGGGGATTTGGTAGCAGGGAAACGAACAACACAACCCCGGACAAAACCAACCCCATTCCCGGACGGCGGTTCACAGGTCGAACGACACCTTTAATTTCAGACTGTGCTCGCGGCCGCGAAACGACCCATAGGCCGGGCCGGGCATGAAATATCCGTATTTCAACTGGTAGTTGACGTCATTGAAAAATTTCCACGAAACCGTCAGATCATATTCGTCGCCCATGTCATCCGACGCCGTCGCAGCGGCCACTCCCGCCGGATAAATCACCGCGTCCGACGTCGGCCCGCCCCGGGCGTCCACCCAGTAGGTGTAGGCGGTCAGGTTGAAGGTCATGTCATTCCATCGGGCCGCGCCCCAGCGGCCCATGGGTTTGACGCTGAATCCGCCTTTCAGGATCCGGATATTCGACAGACTCGGCGTGAGCGCGTGACCCATGCTGATTCCTCCGAAGGACCGGAATGCGGAATCGTCGCCGAACGTCGATCCACCGCGGGACGAGGTGACGTTGCTGGCGCGATCGGCGTCCCCGCTGCCGAAGGCATACTCGGCGAAGACCGTCGGCGCCAGGTCGCCGCCGAAGAGATACCGAAGGCCGACATCGAGAGCGGCGGCGTCAAGCGTGACTTTTTTGGCCGTCGCGCTGGCGGCTGTGGCGGCGTCGTAGGTTTTCCCCTGAAGGAGGATGTACTCGGTCCAGTAATTGAGCCGAGTGAAAACCGTCCCGTCAAATCCTATGCCGTGATACTGCGAATCGAACTGACTGCGCTGGGTCAGCCCCGTCCCGACCGAATACGTCTGGTCGGTGTTGCGGTCCACGTTCAGCAGGGAATACAAATCCAGCGCGAACCACGGCTTGAATTTATGCTTGTATTCGACTCCCATAAACCATCGTTTGGTCCGCCCGTTGCCCGGAGACAAATTGTCGATGTTGTTGTCACCCGGTTTCTGCCGCATGAAGGCTGCGTTCAGGGTGAGTTTCCGGCCCTTCGTGCGCCAGAGTATCCCGTCCGCGGTGATGCCGTAGGCGATGCCGCGTCCAAATTTGTGGAATTGCCGGCCCAGAACCAGAGTGTGTTTCAGCGACTTGCCGGCAAACGTCCGTTCCGCGTACATCATGTCGATCTTCGGCTGCTCGACATCCGATTCCCTCGTCCCGGCGCCCACTTTCGCGTTGTCGGTGTAAGCCGTTTTTATCCGGCCGTAAAACTTGGCCTTCCGGTCGGCGCGGGCGGTGAGGAAAAAGATATTCAGGTCCTGGTCCCAGACATGGTCCGGGTCGTCCTGGCCTTTCGGATTCCGGTCATTGTCGGTCGACGACGTGTATCCGACGCCGCCCGTGTATCCGTAATCGAAAATCCAGCCGCGCTTGTCTCGACGCATTCGCAGCGCCGCCGCCGTCAGTTCCTCCGTCCGGCGCAGGTCCTCCACCGATTCAACCCGTTCCTGCCGCGCCTCTTCCTCGGCATCCGCATCCTCGGCAACGACCGGGGACGCCGTCAGAAAGAGAAAAAAGGATGCCAGCGCAATCCAGCCGGCCATACCCGGCAGTCGGTCCGGACGCAATCGATCGACGCGCGTCACGGCCGGCTGGCCCCATAGTACGCGGCCGCCAGCCGGCGGCCCGCCGGGTATTCCAGAACCGCATCGCGGCCGCGGCGAAGAAAATCGGACACGACCGACCGGCCGCCAACCCACCGCGCCACGACGCAGGCCGCAGGCAGTTTGGCCTTCCCAAAGAGTCCACGATCCTCTGTCGAAAGCGAGAAATATCGGACATCACCGGCGCGGGCGGCGAAACTGTAGGCCGGCGAAGATCGAACGTCGGTCTGCGCGCCGGTGGCCAGATCGGTCAACGTCAGCGGAATATCGTCCGGCACAGACCCAATGTTTGAGACGCGTACGGTGACCATGGCGGTCGACGCGGTGCTGACCTCGAACTGCCATTCCGCTTTTTCTTTCGGCGTGCAAAACACGCTCGAATAGACGGCCGCCCCGTTTCGGATGCCCAGATGCACTCCGGACGGCGCGCGGGGAGCTTTGAAAATCGCCTCCCCGGGCGTTGGGCGCACGCCGACCGCGTTCATCATGTCGGTGAATTTACCGGCGGAGGCGATGAGCTGCAGGGTCCAGTTGTCGGCGTGTTTGGCCGCGAGCGGCGCGGTCGTGAGCAGCGGCGGGGACCGAAATGCTGAAAGCGATGGCGCGCGATAAGTTGCCGTCGTTATTTTCGGCGCCAGCAGGGTGGGGACGGAAGACGTGGTCGATGGAGGCGGAACAACGATGGTGCACGCCGCCAGCGCCCGGACCCACTGGCCCTGGTAGGGATAAAAATAACAGGAGGTGCGCCCGAATGTGGCGTCAGGACAGGCCTCGTAGCTGTTCGATCCCTCGAACGTGTAAAACCGGTTGACCAGCAGCGCGCTGTCGGCGGCGGTGTCCAGACTGACCAGCGCGCCGTTCAACGTTTGAACGAGCAGCCGGTCGATCGGGTAGACTTCCTCGAACGGAATGCCGATGAGATTCCATCCCTCTGTCAGATCGATGTACTGCGTGTCGGTGACATCCGATGCGCTCGACAGATTGATAAACCCGTCCGTGAGGGTCTTGAGCCAGTAGCCCTCCCCCATCTCCAGCGTCGTCGGCTCCGCATACCGATCTGCGGCCGGATCCTGCTCGTACATCTTCCAGTGGCCGCTTGAAAAGGTGCTGTTCGATAAAACGGCCGATGCTGTGAGCGTCGAGGGCCGGCGGGCGAGTGAGAAAATATTCCAGTCGCCGCTCACCCATGGCACCACGCCCTCGCTCGTGGCAAAGAGAATGACATCGCCGCCGCCGCTGTCGGAAGATAGTGACGCCCGGACAACATAGACGCCCGCCTTGTCTCCCAACACCAGACGCGTGAAGGCCAGACCGCTGTCATTGGTGACGGCCGATGACGTGTCAAGCGTCGCGCCGGCCGCGCCGGAGGGTCTGTCGAAGATGCTGAATGTCACGACCACGCCGGCCAGGGGGGTCAGGGTCCGCTCGGTGAAAAATCCGAATCGCGAATGCGTATCGTTATAAATCCGGAGTTTGCCGACAAAAACCGAAAAATCCGAATTCAGGCGGGCCGAGGTTTCGCCGGTGAGAAAATCCTCAACACCGAACAGAAACACAGAGTCTCCGGATGTGGCTGGAGCGCCGGCGGCGAACCAGCCGAGCTGGGACGCGGTTCCAAGGACCAGGCTGGAGTCGGACGAACTCGAGACGGAGGTGGCGATGGAATCAAATTGATCGCGGGCGTTGGGCATGGCGAACATCTGGAGCGTATCGGCGGGGTATGGCGTCCAGGCCCATTTCAGGACGAACGAGGAGAAGTAGGTGGAAAAATTGGACGAGGAGCTCCCGGCGTCGCTCAGGCTGCCGCCGGACACGATCCATGGAACGACCCGCACCGCGGGGCCGGCAAAATCTCCATATCGGCGGATTTTGAATGTCTCATTGCCCCGAAAGTGTTTGGCATCATCGAAAATGATCCGCAGGTGATGGCCGGTCTCGGCGGGGGTGATTTCCATCCGCCAGAAGTGACCGCTGCTGGAACTGTTGCGGCGCTGAAGGCTGACCGTCGACGCCGAGGAAAACTGCAGATCGACAATATCCGGCACGTGGTTGCTGTAGATCGAATTCAGATCGATCGACTGCTCCGATCCGATTATAAAATAGGTCTCGGGAGAATGCGTGTGGAGAAATAATCGATTCATCGTCATCCCCGGCAGAATGCCGCCCAGCGTCGGGTCAAAGAGCGCGATGTCATTCCACTCCGGGCCCCGGCCGCGCAGATCGGACAGCTCATTAAAATCGTGCCGATCAGGGGGACTTGCGAAGAGCGTTTCCGGAGCGAATGAAACGCCCCCCAATTCCCGGTTCGCCTTGTCGGGATCCGCCGTCACGGAATCCCCGCGGTAAAAAATGCGGTCGAAGGTATCGCTGTGCCACTGATTGTAGCGGCTGATCTTGGTGTCCTCGATATATCGATTCGCATGAGTATCGATCGAAGTCAGACGCAAAAGGTCGGTGTCCTGGCTGTCGGATTCCGACTGTAAAAAAGCACCCGCCGCGTAGATATAGGAATCCGCGCTCTTTAAAGCCTTCCATGCCGTGTCCCAGGTCTGATACGTCTCAAACAACGCGGGGTGGTTACGGCGGAAATTTTCCGGCGATGTCGTGTCGGGCACATTCGTGGGGGTTTCCGTCACATCCACGTTGTAGGAGGTCAGCACCACCAGCGCCGCCTTAAAGATCAGGAGCACTGAGTGCAGACCCATAATTTCCGTCTTGTCGATCTCGAATGTGTCCGCGCCTTTGCCTGACTCGTCGATCAGATTCCGCGGAAAATCAAATACCGCGTTCGCGTTCTCGGCCGCGATCAGATGGCTCTCCATGTGGGGGATGGTCTCACTGACGATCTCATGGATGATGTATTGCAGCTTGGACGGCCGGGGGTCGCTGCCCCAGGAATACCGGCGGTATTGAAAAATGGAATCGAAATGCTCATCGAGCCCAACCGCCCGGCTGATATAGTGACTCAGCGTCGCCGAGTCCCTGCCGGAGGAAAATGCGGCACGCAGGTTCGCCACCCGCGCGTCGTCAACGGATTGCGCCAGTTCCAGCACGGCGGCAAAGACATTCGCGGCTCCATGATTAGGATCTGTCGCCAGCGCCGAGTGGAAGTAGATCAGAGCCGAATCGATGCTGATGTTCCGGGTGTCCTGAAGATACGTCAGGGCAGTCTGATAATCACTCTCAGCGCTTGTAGCGCCGGCGACCATCGGAACGCCAATCCAGAGCAGCAAAAGCAGAACCAGCCGTACGCCAAACCCGGCGACGCGAGTCGATCCCTGCCATGCGGGCCCATCGAGGCCAACCCCCCAGCCCAGGCAGCTACTGTTAACCATAGGGACGATATAGTGATACCGACGCACCGGATTGTCAATCATTGGGGACGGATTTTAAGTTATTTACTTTTGGGCCATGCGCGCCAATTAGGGCGCACTAAATAACTTAAAATCCGTCCCCAGCCGGGTTGTCTCCGACCGGGTTGAGGCGGGAAAATGTCGGGTCGAATTCCAGCTTGAGGTGCTGGCCTGTACGCTGGACCGTGTCCGATTCATAGCCGGCGTTGCCATCCAGAACCACTTGGCGGCTGGCGGGGAATATCTTCATATGGTCCGCGACGGCTTGCGCGCCCTGCGCGAACAGGCGCGCCCGGCGGGCGGAGATTACGTCGAACCGGAAGGAACCCGTGGCACTTTCCGCGACAAGCGACAACGGAGGCCGAATAAATTCGATCGCGGCTGAATCCCTCTCCGACCCGGCGGCCCGCCAGAGTCCTTTGTCAAGCGACAGATCCCATACCGCGGCGGAGAATCGACCGCCAAAGTACAACTCCCCGTGGCCGTCGGCCAGTGAGACCTGCCCCGTGTCGGGATCGTCCACCATGGCGGCTCGAGCGGACCGGGCGGACACGGAAAGAAAAGACAGATTGTTCCTGTAGAGCGTAAACGTCACCGAATCCATGTCGATCCGGTCCGTCGACCAGAGCGAAGCCGAATCCCCGGCGATCTCGGCATAGCGCTCGCCACCGGCGTGATACCGGAGCGTAAACCGGCCCAGCTTCAAATCCCGCTGCGACAGGCCGGCCACGAATTCTCCCGCCGGATCCGGCGGATGGCCACAGCCCAACCCGGCCAGGCACATCCCGATCACCATAGTCCTCATCCACCTCATCCCTGAACCCTACCATACCCAGCCGGATCCATGCCCATTTCGAAGCCCGCCGAACACCGGTCGAAACTGCCGAGGAACCGCCGGATTCAGGTTGACATTCCCTCGGGGTCTGCACTACAATGCCGCACATTCTTATGGAAGTGATCTCAGGCGGCGCGGCAAGGGAAATCGAACGGAAAATTGAGCGGGGGGAGAGACTCGACGCATCGGATGGGCTTGAGATTCTCACGAATTTTGATCTCCTCCGATACGGCAAACTCGCCAATCGCGACCGGGAGCGCAGGCATGGTGACCGGACCTGCTACGTCGTCAATTTCCACCTGAATCCCACAAACATCTGCGTCTACCGATGCATGTTCTGCGCCTTCCGGCGTGACGAGGGCGAGGACCACG
>CAZHRJ010000143.1:0-7357 GCA_964534765.1 uncultured bacterium | reverse complement strand
GATCATCATGCCGATAATGAACCATCCCAGAATGGGAACAAACACATAGGCCGCCTGGGCGCCGCCACGGTCGGATCGAATCAGATCGATGGATCGTTCGAACACGCCTTCAGCATTGGAATTTTCCAGAACCTGCGGGGCGAATGAGATTCCGAGATGCAGCGCCACGATCAGCGCCGCGAATGCCGCGGCTGACAGGAACGCCGCGCGGAGGGTGCGCCGGGTGGACGGCAGATTCAGATCCGCGTGCGCTGACGACGGGTCGTGGGCGGAGAGGTCATCCGGCAGGAATCGATTTTCCGGGTCCCGCCGGATGCACGACTCGATCCAGGCGGCGAGGTGGCGCGGGATTTCCGGCCGAAGGAGCGTGGGTGAGGCGGGCGTGACGTTGGTGTCGGATATTTTTGCGATGATCGAAGCCGCGGTGGTTCCGGGGAACGGCAATCGGCCGGTCGACAGTTCATACAGAATGACGCCAAGCGACCACACGTCGGCGGCCACGGTCACGTTCTTGGAGTCCCGGAAGGACTCCGGGCTCATGTAGGCCGGAGTGCCGAAATGGGATCCCGTCACCGTGAGGGACGCCTCGTCCAGGATTTTGGCGATCCCGAGGTCGATGAGTTTGACTCCGCCGTCATGCGTCAAAAACACATTCTGTGGCTTGAGGTCGCGGTGAATGATTCCCTCAGAGTGGATGTACGACAGCGCCAACGCCAGCGCGCGCCCGACGCGCTCCACCTCGGAAACGGGCAGCGGGTTCTGTCGCGCAAGCCGATCGGCCAGCGTTTCGCCGATTAACAACTCCATCGCCAGGAATGTCCGACCCTCCGACTCGCCCAGCTCGATGACCCGGACAATCGACGGATGATTCAACCGCCCGACCGCTTCCGCTTCCCGGCGGAGGCGGTCGACGAGGAGCCGGTCGCCCAGCAGAAATTCGGGAATGATTTTGATGGCGACTTTGCCTGCCGGTCCTTCCGCCGCCCAGACCTCGCCCATGCCGCCGTGGGCCAGGCGATTGATCAGTCGATAGGAGCCAATACGGTCGGCCGGATTCATGAAACCCGGTCGGCCGCCAGGGCGTCGACCAGGGCCTCCTGGAAGGCGACGTCGTCCTGGTCCGTGATACCGCTGAGTTTCCGGTTGACGGCCGTGTAGAGAATGGATGCCAGATAATCCTTTTGATCCTCCGGAGGAATCGGCGCCGCCAGGACAGCTCGAACCATCGGATGGGATCGGTTCAGGCTCCACGCCTTCTGGTCGAACATCGGCAGAATTTCCCTGCCGGCCGGCGCATCCGTGATCTGAATGGTGCGAACCGCCGCGTCAGCGACTTTCAACCCGTGCCGGCCCTTGAGGCGGTCAAACAAAAGGCGCAGGAGAACAGAGATCGTCTCATTCGGCCCGAACGGTTTCTGAATCCTCATTCTCTTTACACTCTTTACAGACTTTGACTGCATCGGTTCCGGCGGCACGGGTTGGATCTCAGGCGACGCCGCCCCTGAACGATCCGCCGGCGAACTTTCCGCGCGCGGCGGCGCCTTCACCGACGAATCGGACACCGTTGTGGAGGGTGGCATGACGGTCTTGGAGCTTTTTTTATGGCCGAGTTCGAGATCGACGAACTGGGATTTTTTGTCGGGCCAGAGAGACTCGAGCAGTTCCAGTTCCTGGGCATCCAGGATGAGGTCCATATCCAGCGCCGGAGTGTTTGAATAAAAGCGGTAGGCGACCGGTTCTCCGGCGAGGAGGCGTACCTGGATCTGGTCGATGGTTTCACAAAGACCGCTCGGACTTCTGAAAAACGGTGTGGACTCAATCCAGCGGTATTTTTTTTCAGACAGATTCGGCGGGGCTTGAGAGAATCGAATAAAGTCGAACAGGTGATCCCGAATAGCGCGCTGCCGGCTGGTTGGCGTCCAGCGGTCGAACTCAGGGACCAGTTTTGGATAGAGATCAGCGGCGGCGTCGAGGACCAGTTTTTCAGCCTGACGGGACACGGCGGAGGAGACGCTGGTGTCGATGTCGGCGATGTGAGCATCCAGCGCGGGATGACCGACGGCGGCGACAAACCGCAAACCCGAAGCGCATGTCCGGGTCCACCTGGGCCGGCCCTGACAATAAAAGCGGATCTCACCCCTGTCCCAAGGCAGAACCGTCAGGCCGACCTCGCCCTCCAGACGATTGTGCTTGAACATCGATCGAATCAGAAGTTCCTTCGTACCGAATCCATTAAGAACCGCCGGGCCGGACCCCAAGAACTTGGACTCGGCAAGAATCCGATCCATGTCCGGGCCAACATCCCGCATCGCCGTCTGGAAAAATGTTCGGACAAAACCCAGATCGGTGTCGTTTGGGGTCCAGAGGATGCTGTACGGCAGTCTCCGCGCCGAAGATACCGGACGCCTCGAGAAGGGCACATATCCGAGCCGCTTCCGCTCCTCTTCCAAGTCATGGAGGCTAAGCGGCGTCAGGCTGACGCTGAATATCAATGGTGCTTTCCAGAGGGCGCGCTGGATGTCGTCTTGCGGAGGCGATCCATGCACGGGGAACATTTTCCTGCAGGCGCAGCGGAGCCAGTATAAATTCCGGATAAAGTTGATGAGCGATGTCTTTTTTTTATCTTCATATTGCCTGAATAATTCCTGCGGCATGCGGATGAGATCGCTCAAATTGAACTGAAAGAATCCCCCGCTACGGATCAATCCCATGCCCGTCTGTTCGCCGGTCCATACGGCGTTCCAGTCCCGCAGAGTGGACTCGTCCCTGAGATCGACCCCGATCCGTCCGGATCTGGTCTGGAGGTCGAGAACCGCCCTGAGGATCAGCGCCTGCGTCTGTTTGCCGACCTGGTCGATTGCGTTTCGATATCGCTGATTGCGGACGACGGCCGAGTGAGAGGCGTTGAGGGAGAATCCATCGTCGTTGATGGAGGATTCAAGAGGGATGGGCAAGGGGGAGATGTCAGAGGCGGACGAGAGATCGAAGGACTCGACAAAAACGCCCCACGTGTGGGCGCGGATGGTCGACCCGGTGGCCAATTCCGGAACAGCGGCCCATCCCTCGACCGGCCCTTCTTTCATCGTCACGTATGCGCCGGTGTGCGGGGGCGATACCCGATGGCAGGGAATCGGAGCGCCGGATATCCGGATCGGAATCGGGCTCATGGCGCAGAGCTCGCCGATTTTTTCTGTGATCTCAATCCGGCCGGTCGACCCTATCCCTCTGCGTAAACCGGCCTGGATAACCAGATCGCTGACTCCGCGCCCATCATCGGCGCAGGTATCCACCCGGATATCCGATGCCAGGGATTCTATTTTGAGACTAAACCGATGATGCGGGACGCCGGAGGAGAGCGACACGTTTTCAGGCGAGAGGCGCAGTGCCGACAAAATGCCGATGGCCATGTGGCGGTTTCGGACGGTCTCGCGCCTGATTTTTCCGAAAAGGCTGCCGAACGGATCTTCCAACTCCTCCCTGGAGAAGGGCCGGCCGTCAAAGCGCACTCGAACGCTCGCGGAATCGGCCACGTCGATTTCAATGAACGTTGCTCCGCCTGCCACGGCCGCGCGGATGCACGGAACCAAAAAAAGGGCCGGGTCGGGCAGCTGAAACTGCATGAGCTTCTCAAGCGCGCGCTGCCGGTCGACCAGGAACGTGCCGGATCCGACCAGGACGGCGGTTTCGGTTTCAGACATGATTGCCCATTCGCTGGACATCGCGCTGCAATGCCGATTCGAGGAGGTCGGTTTCGAATTTTTCTGCGAGATTGCTGTAGGCCCGCTTTTTATCAGGCGGAATCCGGCCGTCATGAAGATGCATCACCTTCAGACACAGATATCCCGCCAGACCCGGGCGCTTCCCATGCAATTTGACCAGACGGCGGATGAAGGGGTGCGAGAGGTTGATGAGCGCGGACCGGCGATGGCGGATGAACAGGGAGGAGAGGACGAGATCGAAAAACGAACTGGGATCGGGGTGGGCGGGAGTCAGTTCACCCAGCTCATTTTCCTTCTGCGTCGCAAAAATATAATCGGTGATGCAGGATCCGGGATAATCAAACGCGGCGGGCAGAATCTGCACATACTTGCGATTGACTTCTTCGTCCATAGCGGAGAGGGTGGCGCAAAAGGATCGTTCGGACGCGTCCAACTCGTCTTTGGATCGAATGTCGGGCCGCATCAGCGTCTGAGAGGCTTGCAGGGACTCGGCCCGATTCCAGGCCGCGAGGTGTTCGGCCCATGGGCCGCTGACAAGAACCGGGCATTTTTTTCGGGCGAGAAGTTCGACAATCCGGTTTGGCGCGGCATCGTGATACACCGCTCTCACGCCCCCCATGCCCGGAGGATAAGGCGCCGGTATCAGGTCGTCCCGGGATGCCGGTTTGCCCGACAGCGTGGGGAAGATCGGCCATGACCCTATTTTTTCCCTGCCAAACCATGGCTTTGACCGAATGGCCTCAGCCCAAAGAAACGTCGCCCGCCGATTCCAGGATTGCGACAGTGCCTCCATCGCCTGAGAATCTCCGGCCTGCCCGGCCTTGGACGCCTGCGCGGCGAGATCCGAGAGCTCAGATCGTATTTTTTTCGGCATCTGCTGCCGGACGATCCGGCCAAGGATATCGATGAGTTTGGAGTAATTGTCGTCCTCCATGACGTTATCCCGGGTGAGGGTGTGCTCAAGATACCTGGACTTCGCCCTGAACGTTACGCCGGGGAAAAATGCCCGGTTTCCCTCCTTGAGCGTCAGGCCGCGATTGTAGAATCCGTAGAAGGGCTGCTCGTCGGATGAAAATCCCATGACGATTTCCGTTCCCTCCTCAGTGTACCGGAATGACATGCCGCCGGGCAGATCAAAAGGCTCCGCGATGGGCGTCGGCGCCTCAGATGAATTCAGGTCCTGAAAAAAAATTCCGGCTTCGGCGTACTTGCACCAGTACCGCACGGTCTCCAGAGATTTTTTCACCAATGCCGGATATTTGTCCGCCGAAACCGGCCGGATCAGCTCGACCCTCGTCCCGTCGCGCGGCCGGTCCAGCCGGAATTTCTCGTACCGATGGCATCCGTGAAAATCAATCCGCCAGCTTTCGCCGCCGCGGGCGGTGTATACCCGGACGATCCTCGGCTTGATCGCGAATACCGACAGAAATCCGATCCCGAATTTTCCGATTTTGGTGAAGTCATCCTCCTTGGACGATCGAAAAAGCACCAGCAGGTAGGTGTCGATGATGTGCTCGTTCATTCCCTCGCCGTCGTCCTCGACCGCGATCACAGCTTCGCCCTTCCCCGACTCGCCGATCCGGTGTTGAAGAGTGACGTCGATCCGGTTGGATCTGGCGTCTAGGGAATTCTGGATGAGCTCGCGGTAGAAGGCGAGCGGATTGTCAAACTGGGTGACGATGTTTTGAACCATTCCCGCCGATGTGAAGAGACCCGGGGGCGGGCGGGTCGCTTGCGTCACGCCGGCTTTGGCTCGTCCAGCGAAGCCGCGGCGCGCTGGGCGGAAAGATGGAACCGGATCTCGCGCACGCGGCTGACAAACCGGTCCTCCTCCGCCTGCCGACGCGTCTCCCGGTCAAACCGGCAGTAGTCGGTCAGCAGGGTCAGGATCAGGTCGGCGGTCACGGGCCGCGCAAGTCGCTCGATGGCTTTCTGCTTTTCCTCAAACGACATCGAAAAATATTCGGCCGGCTCCTCGAAATCCTCCATGTAACTCAGTATCCGGCCGGCCAAATGCTCCGCGTCCCGGCCGGAAATTTTTTCGCTCACGCACCGGTCGCCGATCGCCCTCCACTCGGCGTCGCCCGCCGGCAGCCACCGCTGCCGGCCGCGGAGTTTGATGTCCCGGAGAAGCCGTACGAAGTGTTCCGCGGTGGCCGGTCCGTGAGCGCGCAGGGGATTCTGGCTGATGCGGCTGATCATGGCCTGGTCCATGTGAAGCGTGTTGGCGTCGCAGAGGAGAAACCATCGGCCGTTTTTGGGGCCGATGGTGCCGTCGAGAATGCCGAAAAGCGTTCCCAGGTTGGCCTTCTCCTCCTGCCGGATGTCGGCGTCGCCGCGCGCGGCAAACGCGGTGTCGATGTCGGCCCAGTATGCGGCGCAGACACCGGGCGCGTTGAAAACTTCGTCCTGAAAAATCTCCAGCAGCCGGCCGGCCGAGTGGTTCTGGTAGGACGAGGCCCAGTCCGTCCTGCGGATGATCCGGACGACGGCCGGGACGGCGTGGGAATCGCACAATTTCAGAAATTCTCGGCAAATCGCATGCGCCGTCACCGTTTTGCCGCATCCGGGCGAGCCGAGCGCGAAGAGGATCTGATTCCGGATTTTTTTGGGATTCTGGCCGGCCTTCATGTCAAACCCGGCGACGTCCCGGGCCAGCCGCCAGCCGGCCTTGACGAAATCGTCGTTGCCGACAATATCGTCAAACGTTACCGGCAGGAGCGCGTGGGATTCGCCGACGCCGATCGGAGAAACGCGGTAACCGTCAAACCGGAGTCTCGGCGTATCGACACAGAGCATGTGGGCGTCGGGCCGGCGTTTTTTCATGGTGTGCGAAATCAATTGGAAATAGGACAGCAGGCACTCGAAGGATTCCCGGTCGCGTTTCACCTGTCTGGCGCCATCCGGATGGTTACGGTAAAACTGGAGGAAATGGACGCAGTCCCGAAGGAACATCGGCAGGAGTGATTCGTGCGTGGCCGAATCGAAGTCCCGATATTGTTCGAGCGGCAGTCCCGCGGGGTCACCGCGAAAGCGTGGAGGATCTCCCAGATACGCCAATCGGTGAGTGGATTCTTCCGCGACGAGAAACGCCAGGATCGGCGCCGGGATGTCGGCGGACTGCGGCCGGCGCATGAGGGCCAGGGCCGTTGCCCATGCGAGAGCCACGGCATCAAGCATCTCGAGATTCAAGGGCGTCGTTCCAAAGGCGCCGGGATCGACTTCCGACAGCGCGCGGGGAAGCTGGGCCTCGGCGATCAGTTTTCGAGCGGCGGCGGTCTCCCGAGCGATGTCGGTTGGATCAATTTTCAGTCGCGTAGACGACATTCTTCGTTCCAGCTTCATCGAGTTTCCGGCGGACCGCGTTGGCCGAATCCGCCGTGCAGATGAATTTCCTGTCCTTGTGCACGCGGTACCCCAGCGCGCGGGCGCAGTCCTCCACCACGGACCGGCTGGCCGGCGAAAGGAATTTCCGGTAGATGATCGAGAATGGATCGTCGTCCCGATCCCGAGCTTCATGAATGGATGCCCGATCCAGTGGACAATGGAGAATAAATGTATCCGGGCGGGAAAGACGCGGAATCCAGTCCGGCGGCGCCGGCGCCCAGTCACTCCACAAGGGACCAATCCGTCCCCGG
>CAZHRJ010000142.1:0-7365 GCA_964534765.1 uncultured bacterium | reverse complement strand
CCTTTATCTCCAGGCAAACACCCAAAGCGTTCTATCGATCGAAACGTCCCTTTACACGCAGGTGCCGGAATTAAAGGAGGGGGTGATTCAGGCATTCCGGAATCGCGAGCCGTCCCCCGTCACTATCCGGCCTTCGTCGGACACCGTGATACAAGATGAATGGCAGTTGACTCTGAGCGGATTCCCATGGACGACTTATGAAACCGTTCATGACTTTTTTCTGAGAGCCTATCCCAACGCGCATGATTCCTGCGTTAGTGCTACCGTCATTTTCTTCGACCTTCGAAATTCAACCCGCCTCATTGAGGCATTCAGCCTGCAAAGAGTTCACGAACTGTTTTCGATGTTTTACGAGCAGATGGAGAACGTGATTCTCAGCAGTTTCACCACGAATTTCATTAAACATATCGGAGACGGCAGCATGGTTGTATCCGGGATTTCAGGCGCGAAAACTCATGCGAAGGATTCCGTCAAGCGCGTTTTCGAAATGCACGACCTCTTCGAATCCATGAAACAAAGCGGGGAGTTTCCCAAGGAGGGCCGAATGGGATTTGGCGTTGCGACGGGCATGGTTTCTGCCGGGCTGGTTGGCGGCCGCGGACGGCGGCGATTCGATGTCTTCGGCCCTATCGTCAATCTGGCGTGCCGCCTGGAATCTGAGACGAAGGAAGCTGACAATGACATCATCGTCTCGGAACCCGTCTATCGGGAACTGTCCCCAGGGACGCAAACGCAGTTCAAGGAGATGAAAGAAAAGGTCGTTCGTGGATTTGACGTCCCTCTGAAACTGTTTTCCGCCAGCACAACCAGCCACGCCGGAGGCACCCGCAGATGGGGAAAGGCACTGAATAGGAAGAATTGAGAATTGGGAGAATTGGAGAATTGGGGACGCGAAATTGCGAAATGCGAAATTGCGAAATTGGGGACGTTGATTGACAAATTGACAATTGATACACAGATGTCATTGGGAATGGCCGAATTTTATCCATCCATCTGCATGTAGCCCCAGGGAAGCAAGGGGAATTTGTCAATTTGTCAATCAACGTCCCCATTTTGCCATTTTGCCCATTTTGCCATGGACACAAGCATTTTGATGTGTTCGGGCCGGTGGTCAATTTGGCGTGTCGGCTGGAATCAGAGACCAAAGGTTGTGATGATGATGTCATCATTCAGGATGAGATTTACAACGCATTAAGACCGCCCAAGAAACAGCTATTCAAGGATATCGGCATAAAAGAAATACGCGGTTTCCAATCCTCGATACAGCTTTACTCCGCCGATTCCAAAACGGCGCCTGTGTGTATTGACCCATCCCTGATTTCTTAAACACGGCAAAATGGGGGGGAAGGCAAATTGCCAGAAGTCAATAACCACCCGGCGATGATCAGGGCGAGATCAATGCCGCATAGTGACAGAAAATTCCATACCTGAGCCGCTCGTGATCGTCGTAGATGGCATCGAGTCCAACTTCGGCGCATTGAGTGTTAAAAAAATTTCGGGCGCGGATGATCGGTTCAGGCGACTGTGGAGCCTGGAATTTCCTGCGTCGATCATCATGCACCACCCTGTCATAAATATCCAATTCCAATCGTCTAAATCTACCGTCCCTCAATCGGATGGTCAGCCGATCTATGAATTCCTTCTTTTTCGCCACTTCGCGGTCAGGGTTTCTGGGGTTTGGGGAGACAAAGAGCGCGATCCCACCCGGCCGAAGGAGTTGGTGGACGATATGACCGACCTGCCGGACTGTTTCTGCCATCCGTTCCGGATGGCTTGAAAACACGTAACTAAAAAAAACAACATGAAACTTCTCGTCATCCCGCACGCGCTTTTTGGACGCGCTTTCCAAATCATGCGCCAGACTGTGATTCCAGGAATAGCGCGTGTCACCAATCTCCGACGCCGAACAGCATCTGGATAATATTCGGGCGGCTGTTTCACGCATGGGAAGAGACGGCTCAATGCAGCACACCTCAACCTTGGTCTGGTCTCCCTTTATCCAATGCTCACGCAGCATCCAATACGCCAGCGCCATCGGCACGCTGCCCGTCCCGGAACCAACGTCCAGGACTTTGACACGCGGCCAGACCGGGAACGGATATTTTTTCTGGATGGCGGCCAGAGCGGTGCATACTTCAAAGACATGACGCATATGGTAGATGAGCGCATAGGCCTCCCCCATTCGCCGCCGATTGTAATTTGGGTTCATGCCCTTCGACAGCAGACTCAGCTGCGCGTCGGCGTAAGATAAATCTTTAAGAAAACGAATTATATTCTGTTTCCCATCAACCTTGTCAAACTCATCCTTGACGGCAGACGCCACGATCTCCTCGAATCTGTCTAGATACCTCCATTTTCTCCTTTCCGTCTCCATCCTGACGCGGCTATTCCGGCATAAACCCGTCACGGCCCTCGTATAGGTGAGGCAGGTGACGACGCAAAACAGAAAAGGCTTGGCGATAGGCGCCGACTGTCCAATTAAACTCGCGAGCGATGTCTGTTGCCATAGATCGGGTGCTTGCGGCAAAGGCTCCACGGGATGGCTTGAATGGCTGCGCAACGTAGACGTCCGCTCCCGATGCGGCCAGCCGGAGGGCGAACAGCTCCGGATTCTCCAGCGGCAGCATGGGGGTAATGCAAATGCCGGTCCGGATTCCGGCCGCCTTAACCTGCTCCAAGGCTTCTAATCGCCTGTCGTTGCTCGGACACATCGGCTCGAAGCGTTTTCGGATGACGTCGCAGTCGGTGGTCACCGTCATATTGACGCGTAGTTTCCGGAATCGCTTGAAAAGATCGATGTCCCGGGTGACGAACGGACTGCGGGTTTGAATGACCAACCGCGGCTGTCTCGACTCCGGCAACACAGCCTCCAGAATGCTCCGGGTGAGACCGATCCTCAATTCCACAGGTTGATAGGGGTCCGTTACCGAACTCATGTAAATGTTCTTATCCTTCAGGACCCGGCGTTTGGTCAGAAGTTCCACGGCGTTCCGCTTGACGTCCACCCAGTATCCCCAATCATCCCGGCGTTTTTCTGAGACAAAAAAAGCGGCGTAACAGTATGCGCACCCGAACTGGCAGCCAACATAGGGATTCAATGTGTAATCAAACCCTGAGATGAAACCCGTTGCCCGAGTGAGAATCTGGGCCGTTTCTACCGCACGAATCTGCGCCTTCCCCATTTTTTCGGGTATGGATCCCGTCGATTCACGTGGAAAGAGGGAATCCTGGTCGAGCAATCCAAATATTGGCGATTTCTCAGGCATGCGGAATCGAAACATGACGGACTAATTCTGACAAGCGTGCCGACTACCCCCTTATCCGGCGAAATGGGCGAAATGGGGACGTTGATTGACAAATTGACAAATTTCGGCGATTCCCTGAGGGACAAAGAGCGCGTTTACTGACGAGCGGACAAAAAACCGCTAATCTCCCATGGTGTTTTCATTTCATTTGTCAATTTGTCAATCAACGTCCCCAAATTCCCAAATTCCAAATTTACCAATTTATCACTCGGAGTCACCGTGGGCGAGGCGCGACAGACGCACGCGGAGCGCTCCGACGTACTTCCTGAGAATACGCTTTTCGTCGCCGACCCGCTGATCCAGCAGATGGATCAGCCGGAGAAAGGCGTGCCTTAAGCCTTCAGGTAATCGCGCAGAAGGCGGGCGCGGACGGGATGGCGGAGTTTTTTGAGGGCTTTGCATTCGATCTGCCGGATACGTTCCCGGGTCACGTTGAACATGTTGCCGACTTCCTCGAGCGTCCGCTCCCGGCCGTCATCCAGGCCGAACCTCAGACGGACGACTTTCTCCTCGCGCTGATTGAGGGTCTTCAAGACCGTTTCGAGTTGCTCCCGAAGAAGCGTGTCGACCGTGGTCTTGAGAGGGGAAACACTCGTCTGGTCGGGGACGAAATCGCCGAGCGACGTGTCGCCGTCCTCGCCGACCGGTGTTTCGAGACTGATGGGATCCTGGGCGAGCTTCATGATATGCCGCACCCGGCCGGCATGCCAGTTGAGTTCCTTGGCGATCTCCTCCGGCTTGGGTTCCCGGTTGAGTTTCTGGAGCAGCCGCCTGGATTCGCGCATGACCTTGTTGATCTGCTCGACCATGTGCACCGGAATCCGGATGGTGCGGCTCTGATCGGCCAGGGCCCGGGTGATGGCCTGCCGGATCCACCACGTCGCGTACGTGGAGAATTTGAATCCCTTCCGGTACTCGAACTTGTCGACCGCGCGCATGAGCCCGATGTTGCCCTCCTGGATGAGGTCGAGGAATCCGAGTCCCCGGTGCGTGTATTTCTTGGCGATCGACACGACCAGCCGCAGGTTGGCGTCGACCATTTCATCCCGGGCTTCAAGCGCCTCCCGGTTGTAGAACCGGTAGGTCTTGAGGATCTGCCGCATTCCCTCGATCGGGAACCGGGCCTTTTTCTGATAACTCTCCGTGGCCGTCGCCAGTTCCTTGAGATCCTCGTCGACCTCCCGTCGCTCGTCGAGGTTGAGCCGTGTGACAAACGACGCACGGGATTTGACGACGTCTGAGCCGACTTTGTAGAGCCTCAGGAGCCGGGCCGAACCGGTGCGGAACTTGGAGGCGATTCCCCGGGACTGCCGCTGGATGCGGTCGTATTCCTCCACAATGCCGGCGATGGTGTCCCGGATGTGGTAGATGATCGCCTTGTTGAGCTTGACCTCCAGGAGCGCCTCACCGACTTTGTCGCAGATATCGGTCAGAGGTTTGGGTATTTCGGTTCCTTTTCTGAGTTCGCCCTCGTCGTTCAAATATTTGGTGGCGATCCGCACATACTGGCGTTTGAGCTGGGATACCCGTTTCAATCCCTTGGACACCCGGCGCCGCCACATGGACAGCTCCTCCGGGAAGAGTTTTTCAGTTTTTTTGATGGCGACAAGTTTTTTGATCCGGGTCTTGTCCTTGGTGACAGTCAACGCCTCTTTTTCGAAAATATCCGCGGCGATGAATGTCCCGAGCACCGCCTTGTAGGCCAGGCTGCGGTTCGTGTCGAACCGCTTGGAGATTTCGATTTCCTCCTTGGGCGTCAGCAGCGGGATCTGGCCGATTTCCTGCAGGTACATTTTGATGGAATCGTCCGTATCGCCGAACCGCGTGACCTTGGCCAGCAACTCCTCATCGCTGGTCGACAGAGCCTGGTCGACCTCGTCGATGATCTGGATTCCATTTTTCTGGATGAGCACAAAGATGTCATCGATGAGGTCCGAACTGGCCACCGTTTCCGGCAGGAGGTAATTGATCTCATCGTAGGTCAATTTCTTTTTCTTGCGCCCAATTTCCAACAGTTTTCGCACACCCTTAATTTTCAACAGACTCACCGGAAAACCTCCTTTGTCCTCAGTCCCGCCTAGGGCGGGAAGCTTACAGAAATTGTCTACAGGGTACTCAGTATGTGTTGCAACGCCTTGTCTTCTTCGAGCAGCCGGCGGATTTCGTCCTTGTCTTTGCCGGCGTCGGCGGATTTGATCCGCACGTGCAATTCGTCGATCTTTCGTTTCAATCGTCCGCGCCGCATCCGGCGCAGCAGGTCCTTGAATCCGGCCGCCGTCAGATTCGATTCGGGGAAATCCGCCATCCGAACCCGGGTCAGCCGGTCCCGGACCGCCGGATGATCCGCGAAGGCTTCGGCCAGCTCATCCATATCCAACTCGTGCCGCCGCTCGTACTGGGCCGACAGAGCGTCCCAGACAATCCGAGCGGTTGGATCGGTCAGGTCGTCGTCGATCTGCCCATACGCCAGCGCCATCAGATCCACCCGCGCCATCACCACGCCCAAACACGTCCACTCAAGCCGCCGCTGGCCTTCGCCCAGGAGGTTCTCCTCAGGCCGCGACATCCCCCCGGCGGCAGCGCCCTGCGACGCCGCCGGCGGGGGCTTCAACACCCGCGCGGCCACGCTGGGCGACAGGCCGAATCCGTCGGCGAACGCGCGAATGAGCAGATCCCGGAGAATCTCGTCCGGGATCTGCCGGCTAGTCTCGGCCAAAAACGCGCTCGCCTGACGGCGTCCGGCAACCGTTTCCGGATGCATGGCCAGAGCCGTGTCCACGAGAAATTTGAAGACATCCCGCGGAGCCGCCGCCAGAGCCACCAGCTGCTCCGAATTGCCCTGCTCGACCAGATCCGCCGGATCCTTCCCCGCGGGAAGCGGAACGATCCGGACCTCAACCGCGCGCGCCAAAAGCAAAGACGCGGCGCGGAGAGTGGCTTTTCGGCCTGCCTCATCCCCGTCATAAGCCAGCAGGACAGGCAGGCGGAACCGGGCCAGAAGGTCGGCCTGGGTGTCGGTCAGGGCCGTTCCCATGGCGGCGACGGCCGGCAGACCCGCGCTCTGCGCGTAGATGACGTCGAGGTAACCCTCGACCAGCATCGGTGGCGAGTCCGCGGAGACGGCGTTTTTGGCCGTGTGATAGCCGTAAAGCATTTTCCCTTTGTGAAAGAGCGGTGTTTCAGCGCTGTTTAGATACTTGGGGCGCCGGTCCCCATTCCGAATGACGCGGCCGCCAAACCCGACAACCAAACCGGCGCCATCGAGAATCGGAAACATCAGTCGATCGCGAAATTTGTCCCGCAACCGCTTGGGAGCTTCGCTCCCGCTCACCGAAAGACCGGCGTCAACCAATATCTGTTCCGGCACGCCTTTGCCCATCAGCCGCCGGGTCAGGGTGTCCGGCCGATCCGGGGCGTATCCGATGCGAAACTTGCCCGCCAACTCCCCCGGCATCCGGCGTTTTTCCAGGTACGACCGCGCGTTGGCCCCAACCGGAGACGTCAGGGCGGCCTCGTAAAACCGGGCCGCCATATCCAGCGCGCGCCGGATCGGTTCGGCCGGCCCGCGATCTGTCCCGTACTTGGGCCGTTCGATTCCGAGCCGGTCGGCCATTCTGCGAATGGCCTCGGCGGTATCGATCTTTTCAATGAGCATGACAAACCGGATGACATCTCCACCCGTTCCACACCCGAAACAATAAAAAAGCTGTTTATCGGCGCTGACCGTGAACGACGGCGTCTTCTCCGAATGAAACGGACAGCGCGCCTTGAAATCTTTTCCAGCCTTTTTCAACGGCACATGAGCCGACACCGTCTGAACGATGTCTGCCCGGGCCTTGATCTCCGCTATGAGATCCACCCCGACCTCCCCCAACTATCAGTATAAATACCCGATCGTGCCTGAAAATCCTCTTTTTGGGAAGAAAAAAATTAGGGAGTGGAGATCGGTCGGTAGACGGCGAAAAATCAGGACTGTCGCTTCTACAGTTGACTCCGGTTTCCCTCGGAGACGATTCGCGAATCTCCCAGAGAGCCGGAGTCAACTGTAGAAGCAATTCAG
>CAZHRJ010000141.1:0-7430 GCA_964534765.1 uncultured bacterium | reverse complement strand
GGAATCTTGGGTGAAACGGCATTTTGGGGTAAAGGATACTAGTGGGATCATTCCCGGCCATGGCGGACTGTTCGATCGAGTGGACGGCCTGCTGGCGGCGGCGGTGGCTGTCGCCGGAATCGCGCTGATCGGGAAGGGCAGTTTATTGACATGGATGTGATCCGTACCAAATTTGCCGCCAGACCGGTCCTAGCCGCGGACGCGGCAACCAGGCCGCGGTCGGTCACCATCCTCGGATCTACCGGATCCGTCGGCCGCAATACGGTTGATCTGATCGGGCGCAACCCGCGGGAGTTCGCCGTCGAGGCGCTGGCCGCCAATCGCAACGTGGCGTTGTTGGCCGAACAGGCGCGGCACCTGAAGCCGCGCATGGCCGTGGTGGCCGACGCCAGGGAATACCAGGCGCTGAAGGAGGCCCTGGCCGGAACCGATATCGCCGTTGCGGCAGGCGCTGACGCGGTAGTCGAAGCCGCCGCCCGGCCGGCCGACTGGGTGATGGCGGCAATCGTCGGCGCGGCCGGCTTGCGGCCGACTCTCACCGCAGTCCGCCGCGGTGCCACGATCGGCCTCGCCAACAAGGAGTGCCTGGTGTCCGCCGGCGACGTCTTCGTCAAGGAGGTCAAGGCGCACGGCGCCACCTTGCTGCCCGTGGATTCCGAGCACAGCGCCATCTTCCAGGTATTCGATTTCAAGAACGCGGATCGCGTGCGGCGGATCATCCTGACGGCCTCGGGAGGCCCGTTCCGCCAATTCACCCGCGAGCAGATGAAAACGGTTACCCCGGAGCAAGCCGTCGCCCACCCCAACTGGAACATGGGCGCCAAGATTTCGGTCGACTCGGCGACGATGATGAACAAGGGCCTCGAATTGATCGAAGCCTATCATCTTTTTCCAGTACCCGAGGAAAAGATCGAAATACTGGTGCACCCGCAATCGGTCGTTCACAGTCTTGTCGACTATGTCGACGGATCGGTACTCGCCCAGCTGGGCACACCCGACATGCGCACTCCGATTGCCTACGCGCTGGCCTGGCCGAAGCGGATGCCGGCGCCGGCGCCGCGGCTGGCGCTCGAGGAAATCGGCGCCCTTACCTTCGAGACTCCGGACACCGAACGGTTTCCGGCGCTGCGGCTGGCTCGCGCGGCGCTGCAGAGGGGCGGTGCCGCGCCGACCGTTCTTAACGCCGCCAATGAGGTCGCCGTTCGCAATTTCCTCGACCGCAAGATCGGATATTTGGACATCGCCCGGGTGGTCGAAGAAACCCTGGAATCCAGGACCTACGGTCGCCTGGCTGATCTTGATGATGTCGCCAATGCCGATGACGAGGCGCGACGCGTCGCCGAAACGCTAATAACCAAAACACAGAATTGATACGTCGTCTCAACGGCCGGCAACGATCACATTTCCTCACGACCCCGTAGGCGGCAAATGTACATCATCGAATTCACCTGGCAGTACATCGTTCCATTCCTGTTTGTCCTCACCGTGCTGGTCTACGTTCACGAGTGGGGCCACTACTGGCTGGCGCGGCGGAACAATGTCCGCGTCGAGGTGTTTTCCATTGGTTTCGGGCCCGAGATCTTCGGTTGGACCAACGAGGCGGGTACGCGTTGGAAGATCGGCGCCATTCCGTTCGGCGGCTATATCAAGATGTTCGGGGAATCCGACACCATCACCGATGCAGCCAAGGACGAGAGTGGCAGCGCGGAACAGCAACGGCCATTGACTCCCGAAGAGCGCGCGGTCTCGTTCCACTATAAGTCGCTTGGGCAGCGTGCGGTGATCGTCGCCGGTGGTCCGGCCGCCAATTTCGTTCTGGCAGCGGTGCTGTTCGCGGGATTGTTGATGTTCTACGGGGTACCGCGGCACTACTCCGGTATCGGCGAGATCTTGCCGAAATCGGCCGCCGCCGAAGCGGGGTTCGAGGTCGGTGACCGAATCCTGGCAATCGACCGGGAGTCCGTGAAGTGGTTCAGTGATTTGGTCAAGATCGTCAGCGCCAAGGCCGGGGTGACTCTGAACTTCGTGGTCCGCCGCGGCGAGCGGGAAATCACCCTGGTCGCTACGCCGAAGATATTCGAGCGCAAGAACGAGGACGGGACCGTTGATCGGATCGGCCTACTGGGCGTTCGTTACGATCCGAAGCAAGCGGAATACGAACGACAGAATCCTTTTATGGCAGCCTGGATGGGGATCGAACAGACGGCGTTGTTGACCGGCAACATCCTGTCTTACCTGGGACAGGTGATCACGGGAAAACAGAAGGCCGATGATCTTGGCGGGCCGATCAGAATCGCCAAAATGTCCGGCCAGATGGCTCAGGGCGGGCTGGAAAACCTGGTCTTTTTCATGGCGGCGCTGTCGGTGAATCTCGGCCTGATAAACCTTTTCCCGATCCCCCTGCTGGACGGGGGGCACCTGTTGTTTTATGCCGCGGAAGCCATACGAGGCCGGCCCCTGGGACCTCGAGCCCAAGAATACGGTTTTCGTTTTGGGCTGATTCTGGTATTGATTCTAATGGTTTTCGCAACTTGGAACGACTTGGTCCATCTCCGGGTCATCGAGTTTATTAAAGAACTCGCGACCTGATTTAGTGCACCTTGGGGGAATACTTGAGGCGCTACTACCGCTTCTTGGTCGTTGCTTGCGGAATCCTGGTTTTGGGACTTGCGCCGACCCCGGTTCGCGCCCAACTGGGACCGAACACGCGCGCAGAAGCGCCTGTCGGCGGCACCATCCAACGTGTCATCGTCGAGGGAACCCAGCGCATTGAGCCCGACACGGTCAAGTCCTACTTGGTGATCAAGGAAGGCGACGCGTTCGACCCGGGCCGCATCGACCGGTCGCTGAAAAGCCTGTTCGCCACCGGATTGTTCGCCGACGTCACCCTGCGCCGGCAAGGCGATGCCTTGGTCGTCAGCGTCGTGGAAAATCCCGTCATCAACCGGATCGCCTTCGAGGGCAATGAAAAGGTAGAAACAACGGACCTCGAAGCGGAAGTGCAGCTTCGGCCGCGGGTCATCTACACGCGGACAAAAGTGCAGAACGACGTCCAGCGCATACTTTCAATCTACCGGCGCAATGGCCGTTTCGCGGCAACGGTCGAACCAAAGGTCATTCAGCTGCCGCAAAACCGGATCGATCTCGTGTTCGAGATCAACGAGGGCGAGCTGACGGAGATTCGCAGCATCCGTTTCATCGGTAATCGTCAATTCAGCGACGGCCGGCTGCGCAGCATCATCCGCACCAAGGAAACGGTCTGGTGGCGGTTTTTCTCCAGCGACGACAAGTTCGATCCGGATCGGCTGACGTTCGATCGGGAATTGCTGAGACGATTTTATCTTACCGATGGGTTCGCTGATTTCCGGGTCATTTCGGCGGTCGCCGAGTTGACGCCCGACCGCAAGAATTTCTTCATTACGTTCACCGTCGACGAAGGCGCCCGCTATCGGTTCGGCAAGGTCGAGGTCGAGGCGCGTTTGCGCGACCTGAAGGCGGAATCCATCGTCAAGGCCGTAGAGATCGAGGAAGGCGACTGGTACAACGTCGAACAGGTCAACACGACCATCAACGACTTGACCGACAGGGTCTCCGAGTTGGGCTATTCCTTTGTCGACGTGCGGCCGCGGATCAACCGCGACCGCGAGAAGCAAACGATTGACGTGGCGTTCGAGGTGACCGAAGGGCCGCGGGTGTTCGTCGAACGACTCGACATCGTCGGCAACGTGCGGACCCAGGATAGGGTGATCCGGCGCGAGTTCCGTCTGGTCGAGGGCGATGCGTTCAATTCGGCGAAACTGCGCCGATCACGGCAGCGCGTCCAAAATCTGGACTTCTTCGACACCGTCAAGGTCGACCAACTTCCTGGCAGCGCCGCCGATAAGACGGTGGTCAAGGTCGAGGTCGAGGAGAAATCCACCGGCCAATTGAGCTTCGGCGCTGGGTTTTCGTCAACCAACGGCATCCTCGGCGACGTCAGCATCGTCGAGCGAAACTTCCTCGGCAAAGGCCAGAATCTCGGTTTATCGGTAACGGTGGCGGCGCTGAAAAGCGAAGTCAGGCTGGCTTTTACGGAACCGTATTTCCTCGGTCGCGAGATTCGCGCCGGGGTTGATGTCTTCCGCTTCAGCCAGGACCTGCAGGACTCGAGTTCGTTCGACATCGACAGCACCGGGTTCGGGCTCCGCGGCGGCTACGCCATAACCGAAAACCTAAGGCAGGATTGGAGGTACGGCCTCCGCGTTGCCAAGATCTCCGACGTGGCGTCCGACGCGTCGCAACTGATTCGAAGTGAAATCGGGTCGGAGACAACCTCTGAAATCGGCCATACGCTGACTTATGACCGGCGCGACACCGCGGTGCTGCCGACGAAGGGGTATTTGATCCGCGTCAACAATGACCTGGCGGGTCTGGGCGGCACCGTTCGGCATTTGCGAAACAAGGTCACCGCGGTCAAATACTTCCCGATCGCCGACGAATGGGTGGTTTCGGTGAGCGGTAGCGGAGGATATATTATCGGCCTCGGCAAAAAGGTCGATATTCTCGAGCGATTTTACCTGGGCGGCGACGACCTGAGGGGATTCGCCAATCGCGGGGTCGGTCCGCGAGACATTACCACCGAAGATTCATTGGGCGGCGAATGGATGTATAGCGGCTCGTTGCAAGTCCGGTTTCCGCTTGGTCTGCCGCCCGAACTCGGGATCAACGGCCGGGCTTTCACGGATTTCGGCAGCCTCGGCCAGCTCGATCCGACGGCGTCGTTCGTTCGTGACACCGGCAGCGTCCGCGTCGCCGCCGGCGTGGGCATCAGTTGGCAGTCTCCGTTCGGACCGCTCGGCATCGATGCCGCCATTCCGATCGTCAAGGAAGACTTCGATATCACGGAAAATTTCCGAATCAATTTCGGCACCCGGTTTTAGGAGACTCAGTTGAGACAATTCCGCAGGCTACCGCTCATCGCTCTGCTAGGGCTTTTCGTTTTGGTATCGCAGTCGCACGCGCAACAGACGCAGCCGCCGAAGACGGGAGCCGGCGCGACGGATAAACCGGGGGTCAAAGAAAGGCTGATCGAGCTCGACATACCGTTCCCGGTCGCCGTTCTTGACGTCGGGGTGATCCTTCGCGATGCATCGGCGGTGAAGGACATTCAGGAGCAGATCAATAAATACGGTGTGAAATACGAGGCGGAGATCGAGAAGCAACGCGAGGAAATCCGCAATGCCAACCAGGAATTGGCGCGGCAGCGAACGATCCTGTCACCGGATGCGTTCGCCGAAAAACGACGGCAATTCGAGCAGCGTGTCGTCGATGTCCAGCAATTGGTCCAGCAGCGTCAGCGCGAGCTCGATGCATCGCGAAACGATGCGATGTCGAAAGTCAACGACGCGTACATCAAGATCGTTTCCCAGATCGCCACGGACAGGAAGCTCGCCGTGATCCTGCGCAAGGATCAGACCGCGTTTTCTTCTCGGGCGCTGGACGTGACCGAGGAGATTTTGGCCCAACTCAACAAGCAACTGCCCAAGGTGGCGGTCCCCGATCCGGGCAAAAAGGTCGCGAAACCTGGAAAATAGGCGATGGCCGATCCGCGTTTTTACACCGCTGCCGGGCCATTCAGCTTGACGCATCTGGCAGAGGTTTCGGGGGCGCGGATTGGCGAGGGCGCTAACCCATCGGCGATGTTCATCGACGTGCGACCGCTATCGGATGCCGGCGCCGATCACGTCAGCTTCCTGGACAACAAGCGGTATGTCGAGACCTTCACCAGAAGTCTTGCCGGCGCTTGCCTCGTGCACCCAGACCTAGCCGGCAAAGCGCCGCGAACAATGGCACTGCTGATAACCGAGGAACCCTATCGTGGGTTCGCCAAGGTGGCCTGGACGTTCTATCCACAGGCTCCGGTGAGGAAATCCGTGGCGAAGACGGCTGCCGTCGACAGCACCGCGAAACTCGGGAAGGCCTGCCGAATCGACGCCGGCGCGGTGATCGAAGCCGGCGCGGAGATCGGGCCTGGTTGCCAAATCGGTGCCAACGCGGTGATCGGCCGCGGGGTGGTCATCGGCGAGGGATGCGTCGTTGGCGCCTGCGCGAGCCTGTCCTATTGCATCATCGGCAATCGGGTGATCATCCATCCTGGCGCGCGCATCGGCCAGGATGGCTTCGGTTTCGCGCCCGGACCGAAAGGTCACTTGAAGGTGCCGCAACTCGGCCGGGTGATCGTCGGAAACGACGTCGAGATCGGCGCCAACACCACCATCGACCGTGGCAGCGGCCCCGACACGATCATCGGCGCCGGGACCAAGATCGACAACTTGGTGCAGATCGCGCATAACGTGAAAATCGGGAAAAACTGCATTATCGTCAGTCAGGTTGGCATATCCGGCAGCACGGAGATCGGCGATTTCGTCATGATGGGCGGCCAGGCCGGCCTCACCGGCCATCTGCGGATCGGCAGCGGCGCCCGCATCGCCGCGCAGAGCGGGGTAATGCGGGATATCGAGCCCGGTGCCGAGGTCGGCGGTTCTCCGGCGCGGCCGATGCGGGAATGGTTGCGCGAACAGGCCATGCTTCAGCGCATGGCGAGGAAGAAGGGCGAATAGGGCATGGATGACGAATCCACGACCGGCGGCATGGCGCTCGACGTCAAGCAGATCATGGACATGATCCCGCATCGCCCGCCGTTCCTGATGATCGACAAAGTCACCGACATCGTCCGCGGCGCCAGCGCGGTCGGCATTAAAAACGTCACCATCAACGAGGACTATTTCGCCGGCCATTTCCCGGGTCATCCGATCATGCCCGGCGTGTTGATCATCGAGGCCATGGCGCAGACGGCCGCGGTGCTGGTGATCGATACAGCCGGCAAGCAGCTCGGCAGCCTGGTCTATTTCATGTCCGTGGAACAGGCGCGCTTCCGCCGCCCGGTGGGGCCCGGCGACAACTTGCACCTGCACGTCGAGAAACTGCACAGCCGCGGAAGAGTGTGGAAATTCAAGGGCGAAGCACGAGTCGAAGGCGACTTGATGGCGGAAGCCGTGTTCTCGGCCATGATCGTGGAGGGAAAATGAGCGCGATTCATCCGACGGCAATCATCGATCCGGCGGCAAAGATCGGCGACAACGTCTCCATCGGGCCATTCTCGGTGATCGGCCCGGAGGTGACGCTCGACGACGGCGTGACGCTGCTGTCGCATGTGGTCGTCATTGGCTGCACCAGCGTCGGCGCCAACACCCGGATATTTCCGTACGCGTCCATCGGCCATCAGCCCCAGGACCAAAAGTACAAAGGCGAGGCCTCGCGCTTGGAGATCGGCTGCAACAACGTGATCAGGGAATTCGTGACCATGAACCCGGGCACCAAAGGCGGCGGCATGGTAACCCGGGTCGGCAACAACTGCTTGTTCATGGTTGGCGCCCATATCGCCCACGACT
>CAZHRJ010000140.1:0-7615 GCA_964534765.1 uncultured bacterium | reverse complement strand
AATCCGCAGAATTTCGATTTCCTTGCCGCCGGTCATCTGCACGATCGCAACCGACCGATCACCGGCCGCGGGTTTGGGGCCGACAAGAATGGTCCCCAGAAGATCGATGGGCAGCGAACTTTTGCCTCCAGCGCCGGCCGGCTGGGCGGGCGGCGCGGATGGCGGCGCGGAAAGAACGGTCCTCGGCGCAAACCCTCCGGTCGAGATCGTGAGGCGGGTGGGCGCGGAGGCCGTTGGCGGTGACGCGGACACATCGGGCAATGAGGGAATCTGATCCCGGCTGATTTTCCAGGCAAGAACCTGATTGACCAGAAATGCCAGCCCTCCCGCAATCGCGATCGTGGCGGCCGGCAGGGTCCGGCGGTGAAACAAGAGCCGGTCCAAGCCGGATTCACTTGACGCTGCCTGTTCACCTGTTCTGTTCACAGTGACCATCCTTCCTAATCCCGGCCGGTCTTCCGGGCCTTTCTCTCGAACGCCCGGCTGGCCCGCACTGCCTGATCCGGACTTTCACCCAGCAGTCCCAGAAGGCTCGAATCGCCGGAAACTTCGCACAGAAAAATCTTCGCGTGCGGCCGATCGACCCGGGTATACAGAATATCGCTTCCCCGGATGATCCGTTCGTCCCGGGAAACAATGCCCGCACGCTCGATCCCATCCTGGATCGACTTGACCAGATTGTCCCGGTCAACCCCATGATAGTCTTTTCGGTAAAAGAAGCATTTTATTTCAATCCGAGCGTCCTTTGGGAACGGCGGAACGCGCCAGACAAGCCGCGCGCACTGGGCGACCTTTTCCTGATAGTCGAGCGACCGGCGGACTTTCCGGTCGACCCATTTCGCCCGCTGGGTCGTGCGGGCCTTCGGAATGGGCTCGCCGGGAACGCAGAAATAGTAGATGGGCCGGTCTCCCACCCTGAGAATCGGATTGGTCCAGCCCGCCAGATACTCGGGATCGGAAAAATCAGCCAAGGTGCTGAACCATCTGCTGCATCTCGAGACATAGGGACTCGGTCCTTTCCCGCATGGTCTCGATCACCTCATCGGGAGCATGATCGAGAAAATCCGGGTCTTTCAGCCGAGCTTCATTTTTCCGGATGATCGACCGGATCTCATCTTGCCGCGCCCGAAGACGGGCCTGCTCCTGCTGAATGTCAATCACGTCCCCGACCTGAACGTGAAGCGTAAATGTCGGAAAAACACAGGACGCGCCCGCCCCCGGGGCCGAGTCGCTCTCCTTAAACTCGCATCGAGCCTTCGCCAGACGGTCCATGAGAGGCGCGGCCAACTCCAGCCATTTCCGATCTTCATCCACGCTTGCGTCCGACGGCGCCGACATCCGGATCATCGACGTGACCGGCCGGTTCGGCGGGACCCGGTAGAGCGCCCGGACGGCGCGGATCTGGCGGATCACGTCCAAAATCAAAGCCAGCCGGCCGGAGTTGTCCGAGGCATCGGCCGGGCCGACGACGGTCGGATAGGGGGTGACGGCCAGATCCCGGGCGCGGCCGGGCAGACAGGACCAAAGCTCCTCGGTGACAAACGGCATAAAGGGATGCAGCAGTTTCAAACTTTCGGCCAGGACATGCACGAGCGTCGCCTGTGTTTCCTCCCGCGCGCGGCCGGGTGGGCCGTTCAGGAAGAGCTTGGAAATCTCGATATACCAGTCGCAGTATTCACCCCAGATAAAGTCGTAGATCGACCGGGCGGCGGAATCAAATTCATAGTCGTCGAGCGACTGACGCACGGTCCGGATGGTCGCGTCGAGCCGGCCCAGGATCCAGACGTTGCACAGATCCGCAAGCGGATTTCCGGATGACGGCGCGAATCGCGCCGGCCCTCGGCCTTCGGCGTCGGTGATATTCATGCGTGTAAACCGCGCGGCGTTCCAGAGTTTATTGGCAAAATGCCGGTATCCCTCAAACCGCCGCTCGGAGAGCTTGATGTCCCTGCCCTGCGCCGCCAGCGCCGTGAGGGTGAACCGGACGGCGTCGGTGCCGTATTTGTCCATCATGTCCAGGGGATCGATCACGTTGCCTTGGGATTTGCTCATCTTTTCGCCCGTTTCCGTCCGGATCAGCGCGTGGATCGGCACGTCCCGAAACGGCCGGTCATTCATGAAATGAAGTCCCATCACGATCATTCGCGATACCCAGAACGTTAAAATGTCAAACCCGGTCGACAGAACACTCGTCGGATAAAATTTCCGCAGTTCCGCCGTGTCGGCCGGCCAGCCCAGAGTGGAAAAGGGCCAGAGAGCGGAGGAAAACCACGTATCGAGCACATCGTCGTCCTGCCGAAGATCCGTCGAGCCGCAATCCGGGCATCGGGCCGGCGCATCGCGGGCCACCACCACACCCCTTGGCCTGTCATCCGCTTCCTGTTTCCCGGCCTCCTTCTTTTGTTCATTCAGGCAGCCGGAACAATACCACGCCGGAATCCGATGGCCCCACCAGATCTGCCGGCTGATGCACCAGTCCCGGATGTTTTCCATCCATTGAAGATAATCGTTCATCCACCGCGCCGGATGAAGCCGGATGCGGCCGGATTTTACCGCCTCGATCGCCGGGTCCGCCAGGGATTTCATCCGGACGAACCATTGTTTGGAAACGAAGGGTTCAATCGGCGTCGAACATCGATAGCAGTGGCCGACGTTGTGCCGGTGCGGCTCAACCGAAACCAGCAGACCGTCAGACTTCAACCGCTCGACCACTCCCTTCCTGGCCACAAACCGGTCCTGCCCGGCGTAGGGTCCGGCCTGGTCGTTGAGGGTGGCGTCCGGGTTGAGGATATTGACGAGCGGGAGGCTGTGCCGGCGGCCGATCAGGAAGTCATTCGGGTCGTGAGCGGGCGTGATTTTGACCAGCCCTGTGCCAAAGGAGGGATCCACGTAGGCATCGGCGATAATGGGAATGATCCGGCCGAGGATCGGCAGTCGAAGTTTTTTTCCGATCAGATGCCGGTGCCGGGCGTCATCCGGGTGAACCGCCACGGCCGTGTCACCCAGCATCGTTTCCGGCCGGGTCGTCGCCACAACGATTTCGCCGGTCGAATCGCCGCGGCCCGGGACGGGATCGAACGGATACCGGATATGATAAAACGACCCGTCAATCTCCTTGTACTGGACCTCGATGTCCGACAGCGCCGTGCCGCACCGGGGACACCAGTTGACAATGTAATCGCCCCGGTAGAGCAGCCCCTCGTCCCAGAGCCGCACGAAAACTTCCCGGACGGCGACGGACAATCCATCGTCCATGGTAAATCGGGTCCGGGAAAAATCGCAGGAACAGCCCAGCCGGCCCAGCTGCTCGAGAATCCGGCCGCCGTACGTTTCCTTCCACTGCCAGACTCTCTCCAGAAATTTCTCACGCCCAAGATCCTGACGCGTCCGGCCCTCCTTCGCCAGTTCCCGCTCGACCACATTCTGAGTCGCGATGCCCGCGTGGTCCGTTCCCGGCAGCCACAGGACTTCGTATCCGTCCATCCGTTTGTATCGGGCAAGGATGTCCTGAAGCGTGTTGTTGAGGGCATGGCCCATGTGAAGGCTGCCGGTGACGTTGGGCGGGGGAATGACCATGCAGAAAGGTTCGCGCGAGGATGCGGGGTCGGCGCGAAAATATCCGGCGGATTCCCACCGCTTCCGGATCGCCGGCTCAACTTGCGCCGGCTCGTAACTTTTTGCTAATGGCTCGTTCAAAAAGGTCAGCGGCGCCGCCGTCGAATAGGCCGCTTCGGGCTCGTTTCACTCTTCCGGCTCCGGTACAACTTGTACTCGATCCCGTCCACGATGGCCTTCCAGGACGCCTCGATCACATTCTCCGACGCGCCGACCACCGTCCAGGTCCCTCGGCCGTCCGAAAACTCGATCAATACCCGCACCGCGGCGCCGGTGCCGGCGGAGGCGTCGAGCACGCGGACTTTGAAATCCGTCAGATGCACTTCCTTCAATACCGGATAGAATTTCTCCAGAGACTTGCGCAGCGCATTGTCCATCGCGTTGACCGGGCCGTTGCCTTCCGCCGCCGTGTGTTCCTCCCGGTCGCCGACGCGGACCTTGATCGTCGCCTCGCACCGCACCCCACCGTCCTTGCTGCCATCGGCAAGCCGCTCGTCGATCACCCGGAACCCGAGGATTTCAAAAAACGGCTCGTAGGCGCCGAGATTTTTCATCAACATCAGCTCGAAACTCCCGTCCGCAGCCTCGAACTCAAACCCCGCGTTCTCCATCGATTTCACCCGCTCCAGCACCGCCTTGATCGCCGGATCGTCCTTGCGCACGGCAAATCCCAACTCCCGCGCTTTTTCGAATATGTTGCTTCGGCCCGACAATTCCGACACCAGAATCCGGCGGCGGTTGCCGACCGTGGCCGGATCGATGTGCTCGTAGGTCCGGGGATTGCGCTGGACGGCCGACACATGAATCCCGCCCTTGTGGGCAAACGCGCTCGACCCGACGTAGGGCTGCCGGTGGTTGGGCGTCAGGTTGGCCAGTTCCGAGATGTAATACGAGAGGTCCGATATTTTTTTCACTTTTTCCGGCGTCAGATTCGAGGCGAATCCGAGTTTCAGCGTAAGCCCCGGAATGATCGAACAGAGGTTGGCGTTGCCGCAGCGCTCGCCCACGCCGTTGATCGTCCCTTGAACGTGAACGCATCCGGCACGCACCGCCTCGATCGAACTGGCCACCGCCGTGTCGGCGTCGTTGTGCGCGTGGATGCCCAGCGGTATCGTGATCTCCCGTTTCACCGTCTCGACAACGGCTGATACCTCGTGCGGAAGACGGCCGCCGTTGGTCTCGCATAGAACAATGCAGTCCGCGCCGCCCAACGCGGCGCTCCGGACGGTCGCGAGGGCGTATTCCGGGTTGTCGTAGTAGGCGTCGAAAAAGTGTTCCGCGTCGTAGATGACCTCCCGGCGCTTTTTCTTGAGCAGCCGGACAGACTTTTCGATCTGGGCCAGGTTCTGATCGAGCGTGATCCGCAGGGCATCGCGGACGTGGAGATCCCAGCTCTTGCCGAAAATCGTCACCACGGGCGTTCCCGTCGCCAGGAGCGCTTTGAGGTTCGGATCGTCGGCGGGCCTGTACTTGGGATGGGCCGTGGACCCGAAGGCGCAGATTCTGGCCTGTTTGAGCGGCACGCCGCGAATCAGCTCGAAAAACTCCATGTCTTTCGGGTTCGACCCGGGCCAACCGCCCTCGATGTAGTCGATCCCGAACTCGTCCAGCTTCGCGGCGATCCGGAGCTTGTCCTCCAGCGAAAACGAGATCTTCTCCGCCTGCGCGCCGTCCCGGAGCGTCGTGTCATACAAGAGTATCCTGGGGCCGTTCCGCACTGTCTGCTTCATCACCGGCACCCTAGCATAGTCGGGTCTTCGGAGAGAAGGTTGACGGAGAAGGGGAAGACGAGTTAGGCGCCGGCGCCAACCGTCGCGGGCTGACCCAGCTCGAAGGCCGCGTGAATCCGCCGAACCGCGTCGTCGGACTGGGCGCGGCTGATGATGCAGCTGACCTTGATTTCGCTGGTCGATATCATTTCGATGTTGATCCCGGCGTCCGCGAGGGATTTGAACATCTTGGCGGCCACGCCGGCATGAGACCGCATGCCGACACCGACGATCGATATCTTGGACACGTCATCCCCGAAAATGATGTTCCCGCCTCCGAGGTCCTTGATCACCGGTTTTAGCCGGTCCACGGTGCGTTTCAGATCGCTCGACGATACCGTGAACGATATGTCGTTGCGCCCGATTTCCTTTTCAGATGACGTCTGAACGATCATGTCCACGTTGATGTTGGCCTCGGCCAGACTGCCGAACAGTTTCGCCGCCACGCCCGGTACATCGGGCAAATCGATCGCCGTGATGCGCGCCTGATCCTTGTCCGCCGCCACGGCCCTGACAATGGGTCGTTCCATCATGGTGTCCTCATCCTCCTTTACGATCATGCTGCCCACGTTCCGGTTCAGACTCGACCGGACGTGAAGCGGGATATTGTATTTTTTGGCAAATTCGATCGACCGGTTCATCATGACTTTCGCGCCGAGGCTCGCCAGCTCAAGCATCTCGTCAAAAAAGACCCGGTCGATTTTCCGCGCATCCGGCACCACCCGCGGGTCCGCGGTATAGATGCCGTCCACGTCGGTGTAAATCTCGCAAACATCCGCCGTCAACGCAACCGCCAGGGCCACCGCGGTCGTGTCGGACCCGCCGCGGCCGAGGGTGGTGATGTCGTTTTGAGAATTGAGACCCTGAAACCCGGCGCAGACAACAATGTTGCCGTCATCCAATTCCTTTTTCAGCCGCGATCCGTCGATGTCCACTATCCGGGCCTTCGTGTGCGCGCCATCCGTCCGAATTCCCAACTGCGGCGCAAAAAAAGCCGCCGCTCGCTCCCCATCGGCCTCAATCGCCATCGCCAGCAACGCGCTCGATATCTGCTCGCCGGCGCTCATCAGCAGGTCCATCTCACGGTCCGGAGGGTCTTCGTTTACTTTTTTTGCCAGGTCGATCAGGTCGTCCGTGGTGTCGCCCATCGCCGAAACGACCACCACACACCGGTTCCCCTCCCGGCGCTTCTCGATGATCCGACGCGCCACACTCTTCATCCGATCGGGATTTGCCACCGAACTTCCACCAAATTTCATAACGACCAGCGGCTGCTCAGCGGCTTGCGTCGCCGACATTTCTAGAGAGACTCCCTCGCATGAACGAATTTGTCCCGGAGCAGCGAGTGGGCCGCGACCGGGCGCGAGGCGCGCGCGGCGTGCCGCTCCGTCATGCGCGGCGGGCCCCTGCGGGGAGATTTTGAATCCCAGATCACATAGGGCACCGGATCGATCACGTGCGTGCCCAGCGCAACCGGGGTTGGATGGTCCGGCATCAGCAGAATCCGGACGCGGTCCGGCCAGCGGGAAACTTCGGAGACGATCGGCAGGACAATCTTTTTGTCGATCAGTTCAATCATCTTTTTCTTCATCGCCGCGTTCTTTTCATGCCCCGCCTCGTCCGGCGCCTCGATGTGCAGATAGACGATATCTTTTTGCTTCAGTTCCTTCAGCGCCGCCTGGCGTTTTTCGTCAAAATCCGTGTCGAAATAGCCCGTCGCTCGGCGAAGCTTCACGACGGTTAGACCCACCAGTTTGCCAAGACCTCGGATCAGATCGACACCGGCAACAACCGATCCGGCAAAACCAAACCGCTCCCGCAGGGTCGGGAGGCGCTTGCCCTCGCCCTGGGCCCAGAGCCAAACCATGTTCGCCGGCTGTTTTCGGCCGGAATTGAGCGGGTGCGATTCAAGAATCTGCCGGGATTTGGTCATGACATCCACCTGCGGCAGGCCCGGATAGGACCTCAGCACCTGGTCCACGCTCTGCCCCACCAGATCGTGCGGGCCATCCAGATGAACCGACATGAGCCGCGCCCGAAACGGCGCCGGCGCCCGCCAGGCCAGGGTATGCCGGTAACTCACGCCCGCGTAGAGCCTCGCCTGACTGCCTTGAAGCGATCCATTGAGAAGCTGGCGGTTGAGGAGCGCGAGGAGTTTTTGAGCGTCCTTGGTGTCGATATGGCCGGCGCTGTAATCCGCGATTTTTTCTTTTTTGATGAAGATGAAATTA
>CAZHRJ010000139.1:0-7618 GCA_964534765.1 uncultured bacterium | reverse complement strand
GCCCAAAGGGTGACGCCTCCGCCACCGCGGTGGCGGAGGCGTCACCCTTTGGGCCGAAGGCGGAATAAACCGTGGGAATCATCAGCGCGGACCTGGTCAAAACTCTCCGGGATCAAACCGGCGTGGGTATGATGGAGTGCAAGAAGGCTCTCTCGGAGTCGGGCGGCGACCTTTCGAAAGCCGTGAAGATCCTCCGGGAGAAGGGATCGGCGACTGCGGCCAAAAAGTCCGGCCGGGCGACTACCGATGGACTCGTGGCGGTCCGGACCAGCGGCGCGTCCAGCGGCGCGTCAGGTGTTCTGGTTGAGGTCAGCTGTGAGACCGACTTCGTGGCCCGGAACGAAAAATTTCAGGAGTTTGTTCGAACGGTCGCTTCGATCGCGCTTGAGAAGGGTGGAGATGTTGATCGCATCAAGACCGCGCCCTATCCGGGCGGAGGAACGGTAACCGAGAAGTTGACGGAGCTGGTGGCGACGATCGGCGAAAACATGTCGATCCGACGGTCCGCGGCGGCCACGGTTGCGACGGGTCACATCGCCCAGTATGTCCACAATTCGTCCGCGCCGGGACTGGGCAAGATCGGCGTTCTTGTGGAGCTGGTGTGCGACAGCGCGGCCGAGGCCGGCATGCCGGAGCTGGCGACGCTGGGCGAGGAGCTGGCGATGCAGATAGCCGCGGCGAATCCGCAGTATCTGCGCCGGGAGGACGTTCCGGCGGCCCGGATAGAAGAGGAAAAAAGCATCCTGTCCAAGCAGGTCGATCCGAACAAGCCCCCGCAGGTTCGGGAAAAAATTCTGGAAGGCAAACTATCCTCCTTTTACGAGCAGGTCTGTCTGCTCGAGCAGCCCTACATCGAGAACAGAAGCGGAAGGTGAAAGACCTCATCACGGCCCTCAAGCCGCCGGTCCGGGTTGGCCGATTCGTGCGGTTTGGCGTGGGTGAGTCGTAAGGAATCCCATCCACTGAAATGACGACCGGCCGCCCGAAGACGGTACTGTTGAAACTGTCCGGCGAGGCGTTTTCAGGCCGGGGCGAATCCGGTATCGGCCAGAGGCAACTGGCGGATCTCGCCCGTGAGATGGTCCGTGCCATCCGGTCCGCGGGCCGGGGCCTCAGGATGGGCATTGTCGTGGGCGGCGGGAATTTCATTCGGGGGGCGGAGTGGTCCCGAAAGAAATCGATCGTCGATTCCGCCACGGCTGATTACATGGGCATGATCGCCACCGTCCTGAATGGTCTGGCGCTGCAGGAGGCGATCGAAAAACAAGGCAAGCCCGCCCGGGTTCTCTCCGCCATCCAGGTCCGGCAGGTCTGTGAGCCCTACATCCGCCGCCGGGCGCTGAGGCACCTGGACAAGGGCCGGATCGTTATTTTCGCCGGCGGCACGGGCAATCCATTTTTCACAACCGACACGGCCGCGGCCCTTCGGGCGGTGGAGATCGGCGCCGAGGTATTGTTCAAGGCGACCAAGGTCGACGGAGTGTACGACCGGGACCCGGTCAGACACGCGAAGGCCAAAAAATTTGACCGATTGACCTATTCCGAAGCGATGCGGCGGCATCTGTCGATCATGGATCAGACCGCGTTTACGATCTTGACGGAGCATCGGCTCTCCATCCGCATTTTCAATCTTTTCAGGCCCGGATCCCTCTCGGCCGCCTTGACCGGCAAACCGGTGGGAACTATCATTACCCCGTGATAGCGGAATCCTTTTACGCCGAAACCGGCGGTCAGATGGACAAGGTCGCCGAGGCATTTTCGAATGAGCTGTCCGGATTTCGAACGGGCCGGGCGTCGTCGAAGATGCTGGAGGACCTGGAAGTTGAAGTGTACGGATCGAAGATGCGTCTGAAGGAGTTGGCGTCGATCACGGTTCCGGAGGCGAACATGATTCTGGTGCAGCCGTGGGACAAATCGGCGGCGCAGGCGATCGAGAAGGCGATCCGGATATCGGATCTGAAGGTTTCGCCGGTATCGGAAAGCGGTGTGATCCGGGTGCCGATCCCGCCCCTGTCCGAGGAGCGCCGGAAGGAGCTTGGCAAAATCATCTCCAAAAAAGCCGAGGAGAGCCGGGTATCGATCCGCGGGATCCGGCATGAGCGCCTGGGTCAGATCCAGGAAATGAGGAAGAAGGGCACAGCGACGGAGGACGATGAGCGGCGCGCCAAAGAGCGCATCCAGAAGCAGACGGACCAGGCCATCAAGAAAGTGGATGAACTCATGAACAAAAAAATTGAGGAGCTTCAAAAAGTCTGATGCCGTTGCGATTGCAGGAATGGGAGCCGGCGGTTCAGGAGAAGGTGCAGCTGTTGGACCCGCGCCGGATGCCCAGGCATATCGCATTTATCATGGACGGTAACGGCCGATGGGCCCGGCAGCGGCATCGCCGGCGGCTGATGGGACATCGGGAGGGAATAAAAACCGCGAAGAAGATCATCCGGTTCTGTCACGACATCGGCGGGATTGACTGCATCACGCTGTTTGCTTTTTCAACCGAAAACTGGAAGCGGCCGAAGCTGGAGATATCGGGGCTGATGCTGCTGTTGAAATATTTCTTGCGGAAAGAAACCGAAGAGATGGTCGAGAACGACATCCGGTTCCGGACGATCGGCCGCATTCAGGATTTTCCGGGGTTTGTTCAGCGGGAATTGCAGCGGACGATCGAGACGACGGCCCAGTGTAAATCCTTCACGTTGAATATCGCGTTGAATTACGGCGCGCGCCGCGAGATATTGGACGCCGCGCTGGAGCTTCACCGGCGCCTGTTGGCGGGTCTCCAGAAGCCGGACGACGTGGATGAGATGGTGTTTGAGAAGCTGCTCTACACCGCCGAGTTGCCAGAGCTGGATCTTCTGGTGCGGACCAGCGGGGAGTTGCGGATATCGAATTTTCTCCTGTGGCAGGCGGCCTACGCGGAGTTGTATGTGACGCCGGTTTTGTGGCCGGATTTCGGGCCATCGCAATTGCTGGACGCGATTTTGGATTACCAGCACCGTGAGCGTCGCTTTGGAGGGCTGGTCGGCCCGGCTCGTAGCGGGTCCTCGCTGACGGATCGTCGATCTGATTCGGACTGATTCCAGCCGTGCGGCGCCGCTCCGCGGCGCCGGCGCGCCGGTGGCTTTTTATCCATGACGTCCAATCCCCTTCTTCGTCGTTTGCCGGTATTCGTCGGGTCGCTGGTTGTGGGTGTGTGTGCGGTGTATCTGGGCGGGTGGCCGTTTCGGCTGGTGGTGGGCGCCGTGTGGATGGCGTTGATGATCGAGACTTCGATCGCGTCAAGTCAGGCCACGGGTCAGCCGGTCCGTCGGTTTCTCTGGATGGATCTGGTATTTTTTGGAACGCTCCCGCTGGCGGTCCGCCTGTGGGGCTTGTGGGGGCTGACCGTTCTCTTGATGGGGTGGACATTCGTTTTGTTTCTTCTGTTCCCCCCGACCCCGCGTGGGCTGCACCGGTGGATGATCTCGACGGTGCTGCAGCCGTATCTGATGCTGGGTGTTTTTTCCTTTTTTCTTTTACGGGACTCCGACTGGATTTGGCCGATGGCGGCGATTGTGATTGTGGCCTGCGCCGACACGGGCGCGTATCTGATCGGCAGGGCAATCGGCCGGCATTCCTTGGCGCCGCTTCTTTCCCCCGGCAAGACGATGGAGGGGGCGATCGGCGGCGTGCTGATCGCAGCGTCGGCCGGCGCGGCGATTCTGGTATCCCACGGGGAGCCGGTCAGGACGGCGGTCATGGTTTCTGTTGCTCTCACCCTGCTGGCCATTCTGGGGGATCTATTTGAATCCTTTTTAAAGCGCGGCCTGGAGATCAAGGATTTCGGAGCACTTCTGCCCGGCCATGGGGGCATATTCGACCGGGTGGACAGCCTGTTGCCGGTTTCGATCGGGCTGTTGCTGTTTGTCAAGCTGGTTCACGCCTGATCGATTCCGTATGATTTATTTTCAGATTGTGGATCGAACCATTCGGACCTTTATCAACGATTTGATGCCACGGCTGCCGGTTCCCTGTGTTGCGGGAGAGACGCCGCCGGGTCTGACGCACGCGCTGATCTTCTACGATCCGCTGGTCAAGGTGACCCGGCCCGGCAACATTCTGCCGGCCGGCCTCCAAGGGCTGCTGGAACAGGGGCAATTTCAGGAGGCGGAACGGGTTCTCATCGAGGTGATCGGAGAGGCGATCGAATCGGCGATGCTTGGGCAGGATGGTGAAATCGAGATGCTGAGCATCGAGGCCGAACAGCACCAGTCCCGGCTCAAGGAAATAGAGCAGCGACGAAAGCACTTATCGGACTGGAGCGACCAGTTGCTGTCGGCGAGGGATCGATTAAAGGACTGGACCACTGCCCCGCCGCCCACAGCCTTCCCCGCGCCCGACGCATCTCCCTCAGACCCGATCCCCGGCTTGCCCGCTGCCGATTCCGCAGATGATATATCATCGGCCGCGGAAAGCGCGGATGAAGGCGCATTTTATTCGCAGATGTCTTCCAGAGTTCGAAAAATTCTGGACAAGTCGGGCGGGTCGATCACGCCCGCGGACTTTGACGATGCCTTTCGGCTCGGCGTCGACCTGGGTCTGTCGAACACCGTTGCCCGTCAGGAGGCGCGGTCGAAAGGATTCATGAATCCCGACCGATCGGCCTTCGACCGGCACCGGGTTTATCACCTGAGCGACTATCTGGTTCTGAAATTTTTTGAGATGTATCAGCTTCCGAAGATTCAGGAGCTGGAAGGTGAGTTGACGGCGATTCGAGCGACGATCACAGAAATCAAAGACCGTGTCGGTCGGCTACAGGCGAAGCAGGTGTCCATGCTGTCGACGGCGGGCATTCATCTGGGCGGCGAGCTTGACCGGTTGATCCAGGACCGGTACCGGTATATCGAGATGGATGGCAGGCGCCAGAAGCTGTCCCTGACGGCAGAGGAGAAACGGCAGTTTGGCCTCTTGCAGGATCGGATCGAGAAACAGGAAAGCGATGTGGAGTCGGCGGTATCGCTTCGATTTTCGTCCGCGCCCGCCCTGCTGTCGACCTATCACCGTTTAAGCCAGGCGATCGTTCAGACGCTGCAGGAGATGATCCGGATCGAGGACGAGGAGCGAGACCGCCGGGATACGCAATCGAAACTGGCGACGGCATACCGCAACGCCACAGGGGTTGAGCGGTGGGTCAAGTTGGAGGAACACATTCTGCGGGTGTGTCAATTCGCCAAGCTTCTCGCCGGCCGCTCCCGCCGGCGTCCCTTTGCGCCGGTGACACCGCCGCCGTGGCCGATCACGCCGGCGGATGTCTTCGCGGCGCTGGACCGGATAGCCGCCCTGGATCCGACTCTGTTTCCGGAAAAGTTTCTGCGCCGGCGTGGATTGCCGGGCGTCTTATTGGTTCCCTGCTTTGGTTCCGGACTGTATGACTGGCGCGACGGACTGCTCATTCTCTCGCTCTATCCGGATAAAATTGACACGGCCATCTTATCGGCCCTCGCCGAATTTCGGCTGGATGCGGATGAATCGCGGGAGGTATTGACCAGCTACGGCACCGAGATCAAGCGGCGCCGAAATCTTGGCTTTGTGAAATTGAAGGAATCTTTCATCACGGATTACATCACCTGGATCCAGAAGGAGTCGGTCGGGTACCGGGTGCTGGATCAGGACGTTCGCGCGTGGTTTGAGCGCAAAATTCCCCTGAACCGCAAGGCCGCGGGGTAAGCGAATGGGTCGACGCAAAGCGTTGCGGGCGGCCGTGGTCGGCTGCGGCCGGGTCGGGTTTCTCCTGGAGCGCGATCCGCTTCGCCCCAAACCTTGCACGCATGCCGGCGGGATCGTGTCGGACCGGGATTTTCGTCTGACGGCCGGCTGTGACATTCGCCCGGACCGGCTGGCTGAATTCGGCAAGGCCTATAGCCTCGGTCGCGCGCATCTCTATCCGACGGTGGACGCGCTTCTCTCGTCGGAACCGCTGGATGTGCTGTCAATCGCGACCTGGACCGAATCGCACGACACCATCGTCCATAAGGCGTGCCGGTCGGGAGTGAGGGCGATCATCTGTGAGAAGCCCATGGCCGTCACTATTTCCCGGGCCCGGTCGATGCTGGCCGCGGCGCGACGGCACAAGACCGTCCTCCTGATTAATCACTGCCGACGCTGGTTCCCCGAGTACCGCGCGGCGCGGCAGGCGATACTCGATCGGCGTTACGGCCAACTGAGGCACATTCAGGGTTGCGTGCTCACGTCGTTTGGACTCTCCGAAGGGGATTGGCACAGCGTGTTGGATAAATCGGGCGGCGGCCCATTGATGCATGACGGCACGCATTTATTGGACATCGTGTTTTATCTGACTGGCTTGAAACCCCTCTGGGTCGAGTGCCGGATCGAGCGGCCCCGGGATTCGTCGATCGAGCACAGCGCCGTCGGCCGGATGATGCTGACATCGCAAAGTGCCGAACCGGGAATCGAGTTCTGTTTTGAGGCGGGCGGCCGCCGTCGGTATTTTCATTTTGAAGTGGAGCTCTGGTTTGACGCGGGCCGGCTGACGATCGGCAACGGCATTCTGCGCGCGGAAAGCAGCATCGACAGCCGACGCTACAGCGGATTCAGGGATCTATCGAGCGATCCGGATTTTGACTGGGGAACGGGCTGCGGGACAGCGGAGCAGGTATGCATGCGGGAGCTGTCGGCGTGGTTTGATGGCGGCGCCCGGCCGCAGAATACGGGCGAGGAGGCGTTTATATCCCAGGAGGCAATTTTTGCCGCCTATGAGTCCGCCGTCCGGTCCCGCCGCATCCATTTTCCATACCGCCCGACACTCGCCCAGCCGTTGCGCCGCGGGAGATCCCGGTGACCCGGTATCTTCACAAGCTGAATCCGGATGCCGACTTTGTCGCCCTGGATCTGGAGACTACCGGCGGTTCCACCCGGGAGGATGTGGTGGTGGAAATTGGCGCCATCCGATACCGTTGCGGATACGAGGTGGACCGGTTTGACACGCTGGTCAAACCGTCCATGCCCATGTTACCCTGGATTACGCGTCTGACCGGGATTACGGACGACATCCTTTCGGATGCGCCCGCTCCGGGCGGCGTGGCTCGGCGGCTGATTCGCTTTCTTCGCCGGACGCCACTGGTGGCGCACAACGCGTCCTTTGACGTGCCGCTGCTGGAGCGATTCTTAACCCGTCACGGCAGGAGGTCGGCTTTGGCGAATCCCTGGCAGGCCCCGCCGGTTCTGTGCACCCTCCGGCTGGCTCGCCGGCTTCTTCCAGCCCTGCCGACCCGCCGGCTGGAGGCGCTGGCCGGGCACTTGGGTTATGAGCCGCGGTCGATCGAGAGAAGCGGCCGCTCCGGCGCGCGGTTTCATCGGGCGGCGCAGGATGCGGAGGCGGCCGCGCACATATTTTTCCGTTTGTCGGAGAGACTGGAAGGGAGACTGGAACGATGATTGACAAGGATTTGTTGGAGATTCTGGCGTGTCCGGTGTGCAAGGGCGACATCCGCTACGATCAGCCGGAGGAGAAACTGACGTGTCTGGCCTGCGGCCGGCGGTACCCGATTCGGGAGGACATCCCCATCATGCTGGAGGAAGAGGCGGAGAAGCCCGCGAAGTGAAAGGATAGACCATGGCGGAA